>CBHWAL010000062.1:0-13087 GCA_966111495.1 uncultured Achromobacter sp.
CGATGACGGGCATGTTCCACAGCACGCCGAGCTTCTGCCCCAGCAGCCGGGCCAGCACGTCCGTGCCGCCGCCCGCGGGAAACCCCACCACGATCTTCACCGGTCCGGACGGCATGTCCTGCGCCCGCGCCGCCGACGGCAGCACAAGGGCCGCCCCGAGCGCCGCGGCGCCGGTCATGAATTGCCTACGTTGCATTGTTGTCTCCTCGCGCGCCGGTCCAAAGGCCGGCAACTGGTTATGTGGAACTGCCTGCCTCTGTTGCATCCGGCCGTCTGACGCGGCCTGGATGCGGAGCTTCGGGTATTACAAATGCCCTGGCGACTGGCCTAGCGAGCGACGGGCGTCCACTTGCCGAAGCGTTCAACCATGCGCTCGTCAAAGCCGAACCCCAGACCCGGCTCCTGATGCAGGATCACGCGGCCCTGCTTTTGGGTCAGTTGGCGGTCGACCAGCTTGCGGAAGTTCAGGACCTGGTCATCCCAGAAGAATTCGACATAACGCGCATTGGGCGTGGCCGCGACCAGGGGCGCGTGCACGTCATGGAACCAGTGCGGGCACACCACCACGCCATAGCTGGCCGCCGTGGCCGCGATGCGCTTCCACTCGGTGATGCCGCCGCACACCGCCGCGTCCGTCTGCAGGATGCCCGCCGCGCCCTTGTCCAGCAGTTCCTTGTGATACCAGCGGCCGTAGCCGATCTCGGCGGTGGCAATGGGCAGATGGGTCAGGCGCGCCAGCTTGGCGTGGCTGTCGATGTCGTCCGGACTGAACGGCTCTTCGATGAAGTACGGCTCGTATTGTTCGAAGCGGCGGATGTATTGCATGGCCTGCGTCACGTCCTGCCACGCGTTATTGCAGTCCATCATCAGCTCGACGTCCGGGCCCACGGCTTCGCGCGCGGCCTTCAGGCGCGCTTCTTCCTCGCGCGGCGACAGGCGGCCGGTCTTCATCTTGACGGCGCTAAAGCCCTTGGCCACATAGCTGGCCATTTCCTCGCCCAGATGCTGCGGCGTCTTGCCATCAAGGTAGTAGCCGCCGCTGGCGTAGGCCGGCACGGATTCCAGTTCGACCGCGCCCAGGAACTTGTGCAGCGGCAGGCCCGCCGTCTTGGCGTTCAGGTCCCACAACGCGATGTCCAGCGCGCTCAACGCGCGCATCACCGTGCCTTGCCGGCCCTGCAGCAGCGCTTCCTGATACATGGACTGCCACAGCCCTTCGACCGCGTGCGAGTCCTTGCCGAGCAGCACGGGGCCCAAGAGGCTCTGGACGGCGGCCTCGAAGATCGCGCCGCCGGCGCTGCCGACGTAGCAGAACCCGATGCCCTCGACGCCATCGGTGGAGCGCACCTTGACCAGGCCGTAGTGACGGGTGGATACGGTGCGGTTGGAAAACGAGGTGACTTTATCCAGAGGCACCGCCGCGGCGCATACGTCTATGGATTCAATGATGGGCACGGGTGGCTCCTTGGGTAGCAATTAAAGACCCTATTCTTCCCGCCCCCAAAGAAAACAACAATTATCTTCATGCATCTTTAGAATATGGAAAAACCATTTTCCGAAAAGGGCACGCCGCTTTGGATTCGCGCTTTCTACAGACGTATGTGCATGTGGTGGAGCTCGGTTCCATCGCCCAGGCCGCCCGGCACCAAGGGCTGACACCGGCCACGGTGCAGCAGCGGCTGCGCGCGCTGGAAGCGGACGTGGGCAGCGCGCTGATTGCGCGCTCGGGCCGCACGGTCAAACCCACGCCCGCCGGTGTGCGTATCCTGGAACGCGCGCGCACCATCCTGCGCGACGTGCGCGACCTGCGCTCGGCCGCGTCGGACACGGACCTGCCAGCGGGCCCCTTGCGGCTGGGCGCAACGCCCACCGCCCTGACCGGCATCATGCCGCCGGTGCTGCGCACGTGGGTCGCACAGCATCCCGGCATCGAGATCTATATAGAACCCGCGCCGACCACGCTGCTGTACAGCAAGGTGCTGTCCGGCGAACTGGACGGCGCGCTGCTGGTGCATCCGTTGTTTCCCATTCCCAAGACCTGTGCGTGGCGCGACCTGCGGCACGAACCCCTGGTGCTGGTCACCCCGGCCGGCATGAAGGTCGACGACCCGTTGGCCGTCATCGCCCGGGAACCGTACATCTGCTACGACCGCAGCGTGGTGGGCGGCAAGATGGCGGACGATTACCTGCGCGCGCGCAGCCTGCGTCCGCGCGTCCGCTTTGAACTGGACGGCATTGAATCCATTGCCAAACTGGTCGCCGAAGGGTTGGGGGTCGCGCTGCTGCCCGATTGGGCGAGCACGGGCACGCCGCCCGCGCACGTCAAACGCTGGCCGCTGCCCGAGCCTTGTCCGGTCAGAACCGTGGGCGCGATCTGGCTGCGGTCAAGCGTGCGCTCGGAATTGATGCGGGCCTTCGTGGAATTGGCCGAGTCGCAACTCGGCCTGGGTGCCGCGGCCGCGCCGCGCGCCCGCTAGGCGATGGCGTCTTCGCCGTTGCGCGCCACGACCACGCCGCTGGACACCACCAGGCGCCGGGGCGTGCGCTGCACCACGGCTTGGGCAACACAGCTCGCATCGGCCAGCACCAGGTCGGCGCGCGCACCCGGAACCAGGCCGTAGTCCGCAAACCCGCAGGCGCGGGCCGCGGCACGGGTCACGCATTCAAACGCCCACTCGATCTCGTCGTCGCGGCGCAGATCGTTGCGCAGCCCGATCAGCGCGGCGCGTTCCAGCATGTCGGGACTGCCGTACGGCGTCCAGGTGTCCCGGATGCCGTCATTGCCGCCGAACAGCGTCACGGCCGCCTCACGGCAGGCGCGCACCGCAGGCACCGGCCGCGACGCCGGCGCGGTGGTCAGCAAGGCCACGTCCAGCAACGCCAGCCGCCGGAGCAACCCGTTCAGACGCGCGGCGTCGAGGGCGCCCAGACAGAAGGCGTGGCTGATCACGACCTTGCCTTTCATGTCCAGCGACTGCACCCGGTCAAGGATCAATTCGAGCGTGAAAGCGCCCAGTTCGCCGGGCTCGTGCAGATGAATGTCCACCGGTTTGCCATGCTTGTCGGCCAGGCCGAACAGCACATCCAGGGATTTCACGGGATCGCGGTCAATAGCGGACGGGTCCAGCCCGCCCAGCACGTCGGCCCCGCCAGCAAGTGCCTGGTCCAACAGCTCGGCCGTGCCGGCACGCGCCAACAGGCCCGACTGCGGAAAAGCCACCGTCTGGATTTCGACGCGGCCGGCCAGCGCCTGCCGTGTGGCATGCACGCCTTCCAGGTGTTTCAACCCGGCGTCGGTGTCGACGTCGACGTGGGTGCGGATGCGCGTGGTGCCGGCTCGCAGAAATGCGAGAGCCAGGGCGTGCGAGTGGCTGGCGGCGTCGTGTCCGGTGGCGGCGCGCCAGTTGCGTTCGTTGTCGATGCGATCGGTCAGGGACGGTCCGACCTGGTTCACGTACCAGGCGGAGCCCCAGGTCGTCTTGTCCAGATGGGTATGGCCCTCGATGAAGGCGGGCAGCAGCAAGGCGCCGCCGCCGTCTTCGACGCTTACGGCTGGATCGGCGTCAAGCCCCGGTCCTATCCGCAGGATGCGGCCGCCGCGCACCAGAACGTCAACGCCCTTGCCTTCGGTCGTGCGGACGTTCGTGAGGAGCAGATCCGCCATCTCAGAGTTGGGGAGGCTCGATCCAGAAGAAGCGCTCGCCTTGCCGGACCATGTCCGCGACGCCTTCGGCGCCGATGCGATAGTCCGTGCCCATGAGCGTGGCGCCGCCGTCTTCATGAATATGGATGACGGCCAGCGGGTCGTTGGCCATGGTGTACCAGTAGTAACCGGGCTTGAGATTGTGGAGGTCGGTAGTCATGCGTCGAGTATACAAATAACGCCTGGCCGTTTTCAAAAAGACAACACAAATGAAGCGCCCCCCTGACAGGTAAGTCGTGACACGTCATACTCCGATGCAGAGCTTGAGCGTATTTCAAGCAGGTGCCACGTGCGGGCCCCGGCCATAACAGCAATAAGCGCGCAAGCGTTCATCGCGAGGGAAACAGCTAGCACATGAAACGGCAGTCACTTCAGTTCAGCGAACCGCTTAAACAAGCCATTCTGGATGGCGTCAAGGTGCAGAGCCGGCGCATCCTCAAGCCGCAGCCGTCCAAATTCACCACGGTCTGGTATGCGGACGCGGCGGATTCCGGCAGATGGGTGGCCATGGGGCCGTCACCCGACAATCCTTCCGAATTGCGCAAGACCTCCAGCTGGGTCAGGTGCCCGTATGGAAAATCGGGCGAGACCATCATCCTGGCCGATGAAGCGGGCGCGCCGTTTGCCAACGCCACTGTGGTGGGTGTGCGCATCCAGCGGCTGCAGAACCTGACCGAAGCCGACGCGCGCGCCGAAGGCACGCAGACGCTTTATCAAAGCTCCGCGCTGTTGCCGGGCGTGCCGCTGCAGACTGCCTTCGCCCTGATGTGGTGCGAGCGCTATGGCTCACATGCGTGGGCTGCGAATCCGTGGGTGTGGGTGGTCGAATACCGTCAAAGCTCACCCTACGAAGCGCCGGAAGAATAGACGGCTGCCGCGCCGCCGCAACAGCCCTCGCCGCAGACCGCTGGAGATGGTGTCCAGGTGTAACGGCGGGGCTCGACTTCAGCTGATTCCAGCATATTTCAATCGACTTCAATACGAAATCCGTCAGAGCGGAGGCCCGCTGCCGCAGTGCAGCAGTTGAGCGCATTTTTAATTGGGGGCAGTTGCGGATTGTCGCCATTGCGGTCGCCATGCTTACGAATAGCTGGCGGAAACCGCCGAAAATGGCGTCATCGAATACTCAACTTTGCTGCGGCTCGCAGCGGGCAGGTGCAAAATGAAAAAATGGCTTATTGCAGGTCTCGGCGCCGCGGGCTTGGTGATCTCAAGCGTAGCCCTGGCGCGCGTGGACGTCGGCATTTCCATCGGCGTGCCGGGCGTCGTCTACCCCGCGCCCGTCTATGTGGCCCCGGCGCCCGTGTACGTGGCGCCGCCCCCACCCGTGTATTACCGTCCGGCGCCGGTTTATGTTGCGCCCCCGGTGGTTTACCCGGGCCCGGTGTATTACGGTGGCGGCCGTTATTACGATCGCCGCGACTGGCGCGGCCCCCGGCACGGCCATGGCCATTACCGCGGCCACGGTCGTGGACACGACCGTCACTGATTCCGCCTTGCGGCAAAAGCAAAGGCCACTCTAGCGAGTGGCCTTTTATTTCGTCGAGGCAATGTCCGGTGCCCCGCGCGATGCCCTGTCAGGCAGCGGGTGCCTGCACAGGTTTTGCGGCCAGCGAGGCCGGTTGTTGCGATACCGGTTTGGCCTTGTCGTCGGCCCAACGCGGCGATTCCTGAACGAGATCAATCCAGCGGCGCGGCGCACTGGACGCCCGCCACCAACCATTATGCGGACGCATGAGCAAACTCCGGTTCACCGTTGAAACGCACACCATTAATGCCCTGGAACAGATGACGGCTTTCCTGTTCTGCTTCGTGCAACTCTGCAAAGGGCAGCTGTCCAGGCACAGTCCAGCATTTTTCCGGTGCGGTACCGCCAACACGGCGGGTCCATATCTGCACCCGATAGCCCTGTTCGTCTTCCTTTGCCACAGAGCATCTCACACGAAAATCTCCAATCATTCTTGAAGTCATGGACAACTCCTTGTTATATAAGTGAATGACGCGTGTCGAACGCCGGTGTATTGTGCCGTAACTATCCGGCCCTTTTATGCCAAATACACAATTGCTCACATCAAAAATCAAGCACTCACGCGAGCACGATAGCGTTCCAAAGCGACAGGAATATGTCCGCAATGATAAAAAAAAACGGAGCCCGAAGGCTCCGTCTTTTTATCCGCCATATGGCCGATGGACGCAGGAAAATATTAGGGTTTGAGTACCGTAATACCGCCCATATAAGGCTGCAGCGCTTCCGGGATCAGCACGCTGCCGTCGGCTTGCTGGTGGTTTTCAAGCACGGCGACCAGGGCGCGGCCCACGGCCAGTCCCGAACCGTTCAGCGTATGCACGTATTCCGGCTTGCCCTGGGCATTGCGGAAACGCGCCTGCATGCGGCGGGCCTGGAAGGTTTCGCAGTTGGACACCGACGAGATTTCGCGCCAGGTGTTTTGCGCCGGCAGCCAGACTTCCAGGTCATAGGTCTTGGCCGAGCCAAAACCCATGTCGCCCGTGCACAGCAGCACGACGCGGTACGGCAGGTTCAGCAATTGCAGCACGCGCTCGGCGTGGCCGACCATGTCTTCCAGCGCGTCGTACGACTGGTCCGGTTGCGTGATCTGCACCATTTCGACCTTGTCGAACTGGTGTTGGCGGATCATGCCGCGGGTGTCGCGGCCGCCGCTGCCGGCTTCAGAGCGGAAGCACGGCGTGTGGGCGGTGAGCTTGAGCGGCAGGTCGGCGGCGGCCTGGATTGCGCCGCTGGCCACGCTGGTCAGCGTGATTTCCGACGTGGAGATCAGGTACTGGTCTTCACGCACGTACGGCTTGCCCTGGTCGTCGACCTTGGGATCGTCGTCACCGCCCTTGGAGACCGCAAACATGTCGTCCTTGAACTTGGGCAGTTGGCCGGTGCCGTACAGCGTCGACGCATTGACGATGTAGGGGGTGTAGCACTCGGTATAGCCGTGCGTGCCGGTTTGCAGGTCCAGCATGAACTGGGCCAGCGCGCGGTGCAGGCGGGCGATGGGGCCGCGCATGAACGAAAAGCGCGCGCCCGACAGCTTGGCGGCCATGTCGAAGTCCAGGCCCAGCGGTTCGCCCAGCGCCACGTGGTCGCGCGGATCAAAGCCCAGCGCGGGCGGGTTGCCATCGGCGCCAGCTGCGCCGGGCAGCCAGCGGCGGACCTCGACGTTGTCGTCGGCGGACTCGCCCAACGGCACGCTGGCGTGCGGCAGGTTCGGCACCGACATCAGCAGGTCGTTGAGCGGCTGCTGCAAGGCGGCCAGCTCTTCCTCGAGCTGCTTCAGGCGCTCGGGCACAGCCTGCGATTCCGCCATGACGGCGCTGGCGTCCTCGCCCTTGGCCTTCAGTTGGCCAATCTGCTTGGCCAGCGCATTGCGGCGGGCTTGCAGGGACTCGGTCTCGGTCTGGACGGCCTTGCGGCGAGACTCCAGGTCGTTGAACCGTTCCGTGTCGAAGGCGACGCCGCGGGTCTTGAGGCGGTCTACGACGGTTTGCAGGTCTTTACGCAGCAGTATCGGGTCTAGCATGGTGAGGTCGGTGAGGTTGCAAAAAATGGCGGCGGGGCTTGCCCGTCACCGGTTCTTGGCGCGTTCCTGCGCGTCCAGCTCGCGCAGGAATGCCAGCTTCTGCTGGATTTTAGCCTCCAGGCCGCGATCGGTCGGCCGATAGAAGGAAGGCTTGAGTCCATCAGGGAAATATTGCTCGCCCGCGGCGTAGCCGTGGGGCTCGTCGTGCGCGTAGCGGTAGGCCTTGCCGTGGCCCAGCTGTTTCATCAGTTTGGTCGGCGCGTTGCGCAGGTGGATGGGCACGGGCGCGCTGCCATGTTCCGCCGCGAACTTGCGCGCCTGGTTATAGGCGTTGTACACGGCATTGGACTTGGCGGCGCACGCCATGTAGACCACCGCCTGCGCCAGCGCGAGCTCGCCTTCGGGCGAACCGAGGCGTTCGTAGATGTCGGCGCCGTTCACCGCCAGGTCCGTGGCGCGCGGGTCGGCCAGGCCGATGTCTTCCACCGCCATGCGAACCAGACGCCGCGACAGGTACTTGGGATCGGCGCCGCCGTCGATCATGCGGCAGAACCAGTAGAGTGCGGCATCCGGATTGGAGCCGCGCACCGATTTGTGCAGCGCGCTGATCTGGTCGTAGAAGGCGTCGCCGCCCTTGTCGAAGCGCCGCAGGTTCTGCGACAGGGATATTTCCAGCCAGGCGGCATCCACCGTGTCACGTCCGGCGGACTGCGCCGATTCGGCCACGACTTCCACCGCACTGATCAGCCGGCGCGCATCGCCATCGGCCCAGGCGGCAAGCTGCTCGCGCGCGTCGGGTTCGATGCGGATGGCCGCGCCGTCGTCTTGTCCTTCGTTGAGCGCCTGCACGGCGCGGTCGACCAGCTGCTGCAGCTCTTCGGCCGTCAGCGACTGCAGCACGTAGACCCGCGCCCGCGACAGCAAGGCGGAGTTGACCTCGAACGAGGGATTCTCGGTGGTCGCGCCAATGAACGTGAACAGCCCGCTTTCGACATAGGGCAGGAAGGCATCCTGCTGCGCCTTGTTGAAGCGGTGGACCTCGTCGACGAAGAGGATCGTGCGGCGGCCCTGCCCTTGCGCGATCTGCGCCACCGTCACGGCGTCGCGGATATCCTTCACGCCGCCCAGCACGGCCGAGATGGCGATGAACTGCGCATCGAAGCCGTCGGCCATCAGGCGCGCCAGCGTGGTCTTGCCCACGCCCGGCGGCCCCCAGAAGATCATGGAGTGCGGACGGCCGGATTCGAAGGCGACGCGCAGCGGCTTGTCGGGTCCCAGCAGGTGCGACTGGCCGACCACGTCGGCCAGGGTGCGGGGACGCAGGCGTTCGGCCAGGGGAACGTAAGGCCGATGCGCAGGATCGGCCGCGAAGAGATCGTTGCTCATTGGCAGCAGATGAAGGAATACAGCAAGGATTTCAAGCCTGCATTACACCATGCCCGCGTCGCGGCCCTTGCCTGCCGGCCGCCCCGCGCGACAGCAACGCGAGGCAGCATCGCGCCAAGCCTACGCCAGTTCGGGCGGGCCGAACCGTCGGTTGGCCAGCACGGGCAAGACCTTGCGCGCATGGGCCAGCCGTTCGGGGTCGATGTCCGCAAAGACGAGCGCGGGCGCTTCACCGGCCCGCGCCGTGACCACGCCCAGCGGATCCACGACCATGCTGCACCCGATATTGCGTTCGCCGCATTCGCCGGTGGCCGCGACATAGCAGGTGTTTTCAAGCGCCCGCGCGGTCACCAGGACTTCCCAGTGCATTTCCTTGAGCGGACCGCGTACCCAGGCGGCCGGCAGGACCAGCAGGTCGGCGCCGTCCAGCGCCAGCCGGCGGGCCAGTTCGGGAAAGCGCACGTCGTAGCAGGTCATGAGGCCCACACGCAGCCCGGCGATATCCAGCAACGGCGGAATGTCGGTGCCGGGGGTGACATTGGTGGACTCCTTCATGGTGAAGGCGTCGTACAGGTGCAGCTTGCGGTACTGCGACAGGATCTGGCCGTCGCGGATGGTGACCAGCGTGTTCCATACCCGGCCCTCGCCCGTCGGTACGTGGACGCACATCATCGTCGCCAGGTCCGAACCGCGGCTGGCCTCGAGCAGTCGCGTGATGAAGGGGCCGTCCAGCGGCTGCGCGGCCTTGAGCACGATCTGCGGATCGGTGATGTCACGGGCCAGGATGCCTTCGGGCAGGACCAGCAGGCCGGCCCCGCCGGCACGGGCGCGTTCCATCAGGTCGATGCAGACCTGCGCGTTTTCTTCCCAGACGCGGCTGACGGCGAACTGGCCCAGGGCGACTTTCAGCATGGCTTTTCCTTTGTCGAAGCACGGGCGCGCCCTATGGGGCGCGCAGCATGGACGTATTTTCCCACCGTCGGCGCGGGCCCGGCTACGGGAAACTCCTAGCTCCCGCTTGTAAATTTCTTTCACGATAATGAAAAAAATCGGATTTGACGTAAATATTTTCCAAAACAGGCCGCTCCCATGACCAACTCCTCCTCCCCCGCTGCCCCGCTGGACGTGAATGGCAAAGGCCTGGGCGCGTTTCCCGAGTCCTGTACCACCGCCGACGTGGCGGCGCTCAACTGGAATCTGCTGAACGAAGACGTGAGCCTGCCCGTGGCCGTGCTGTCCGAAGCGCGCGTGCGCCACAACCTGCAGTGGATGCAGCAGTTCATGGAGGCCTATCACGTCAAGCTGGCGCCGCACGGCAAGACGACGATGAGCCCGGCGCTATTCAAGCGTCAGATCGACAACGGCGCCTGGGGCATCACCCTGGCCACCGCGCCGCAAGTCCTGGCGGCCTATCAACACGGCGTGCGCCGGGTGCTGATGGCCAACCAGCTCGTGGGCCACGCCAACATGGCCATCATCGCGCGCCTGCTGCAGGATCCGGCATTCACCTTCTACTGCATCGTGGATTCCGCCGCCAACGCGGCGCAACTGGGCAAGTTCTTCGGCGACGAGGGCAAGGTGCTGCCGGTCCTGATCGAACTGGGTCCGGCCGGCGGACGCACCGGCGTGCGCGATGACGCGCAGTTGCAGGCAGTGGCCGACGAGATTGCCCGCTGGCCCGGCCTGGCGCTGGCCGGCATCGAAGTCTACGAAGGCGTGCTGCAGGAAGAAGGCGCCATCCGCGCGTTCCTGCGCCGCGCCACGGATGCGCTGCGCGGCCTGGCCGCCGCCGGCCGCCTGCGCAAGAACGGTCCGGCCATCATCTCCGGCGCCGGTTCGGCCTGGTTCGACGTCGTGGCCGAGGAATTCTCGCAACTGGATATCGGCAGCCCGCTGGAAGTGGTGCTGCGTCCGGGCTGCTACCTGTCGCATGACGTGGGTATCTACCGCACCGCCGCCGAGCGCATCAATGCGCAGAACCCGGTGGCGCGCAAGATGGAGCCCGGCCTGCAGCCCGCGTTGCAGGTCTGGGCTTACGTGCAATCACTGCCCGAGCCCGGCCGCGCCATCATCGCCCTGGGCAAGCGCGACGCGGCCTTTGACGCGGGCTTGCCCACTCCCGCCCTGCTGTACCGGCCCGGTTCGGTGCAGCCTGGCGCCGCGCCGGCCCACTGGAAGCTTTCCGCCATGATGGATCAGCACGCCTTCATGCAGGTGGGCGACGGCGACGACATCCAGGTCGGCGACATGATCGCCTTCGACATTTCGCATCCCTGCCTGACGTTCGACAAATGGCGTCAGGTGCTGCTGGTGAATGAGCACTACGGCGTCACCGGCGTGGCCGAAACCTTCTTCTAGTCCCCCTGCCCGCGGCACCGCGCCAGGCCCCAAGGGGACCGCAGCATTCGGGCTACCCGGCGCTCATCCGATTTCACGCGACAACCTGTTTCTGTTCCTCTGGAGAGAGAATCATGAACTTCCGTACCTCCCGGCGAGGCGGTGGGCTGAAGAGCCTGCTCGCGGCCGGCGCAATTGGCTTGACCGCTTTGTCGACCCCCGCCCTCTGTGCCACGCCGGTCAAGGGAGGCACGATCTCTGTCGCCACCATCGGCGAGCCGCCGACGCTGGACCCGATGACCAGCACCGCGGACCTGGTGGGCATCCTGACCCAGCACTTCTTCGAGACGCTGTACACCTTTGACGCCAAGTGGAATCTGACGCCGCTCCTGGCCGACAAGATGCCGGAAGTGTCGGCCGACGGCCTGGTCTACACGATTCCGCTGCGTCAGGGCATCACGTTCCATGACGGCTCGAAGATGGATTCGTCCGACGTGCTGGCGTCCCTGAAGCGCTGGACCGAGACCGCCACGCGCGGCAAGATGGCCGCCAAGATCATCAGCGGCATCGAGGCCCCGGACGCCAACACGATCCGCATCACGCTCAAGCAGCCGTACGCGCCGCTGACCGCGCTGCTGGCCATGAACAACAGCGCCGCGGTCGTCATGCCCAAGGGCAAGATCGCGCCGGCCCTGACCGAATTCATCGGCACTGGCCCCTACCAGCTCAAGGCCCGCGTGCCCGACCAGTACGTGCAGCTTGTCCGCTTTGAGGGCTATAAGCAGCGCGAAGGCGAGCCCAACGGCTACGGCGGCGCGCGCAAGCAATACCTGGACGAAATCCGCTTCGTGCCGGTCAGCAATGCCAACACCCGCGTGGAAAGCGCGGTGGCAGGCCAGTTCGACTATGTGGATTCGCTGCCCGTGGAGTCGCTGGCCAAGCTGAAGAACGGCCGCTCCGATCCCGTCATGCTCAAACCGTTTGGCTGGCCGCGCCTGGTGCTCAACACCAAGCAGGGCATCATGTCGAACCAGGCCGTGCGCCAGGCGGTGCAGTTGGCCCTGAACGAAGAAGACATGCTGTTCGCGGCGTTCGGCGACAAGAACTTCTACAAGCTCAACGGCGACCTGTATCCGGAAGGCTTCCCGTGGGCCACGTCGCTGGGCGGCAAGGTCTACAACAAGGGCGACGCCGCGGCGGCCAAGAAGCTGGTCGACGGCGCCAACGTGCAGGACCGCAAGATCCGCATCCTGACCAGCCAGCAGTACGAGTTCCACTACAAGATGGCGCTGGTCGCCGCCGAGTACCTGAAGGCTGCCGGCTTCACGGTGGACATGCAGGTCGTGGACTGGGCCACGCTGACGCAGCGCCGCCAGGATCCCGCCGTGTGGGACATCTTCATTACCCACAGCCCCTTCCTGCCTGAGCCCGCACTGATCGACTTCCCGTCCAAGGACGCCCCGGGCTGGTGGGACACGCCGCGCCGCAACCAAGTGCTGGACGCCTTCAACCAGGCCGGCTCGCAGGAAGAGCGCGTCAAGCGCTGGGCCGACGTGCAGCAGGCCGTGTACGACGAGGTGCCGTTCATCAAGGTGGGCGACTTCAACGCGCAAGCCGCGCGCTCGCCCGCGCTGCAAGGCACGCAGGCGGTGCCGTGGCCGTACTTCTGGAATGCCTGGAAGGCGCCCAAGTAAGCCCCTGCCCGGCGGGCGGCCGCTGCCGCCCGCCGCCGCGGACCTGCGCGCGCGATTGCTCGCGCCCACGCAATGATTTCTAGGATGTCACCGTGTTGCGTTATCTCTTGAATCGGCTGGTCGGGCTGGTGGCCGTGATGTTCATCGTCGCGACCATCGTGTTCGTGATCATCCGCCTCACGCCCGGCGACCCAGCCGCCGTGATGCTCGGACCGCAGGCCAGCCAGCAAGACATCGCCGCCCTGCGCGCGCAGCTCGGGCTGGACCAGCCCGTGGCGCTGCAGTACGTGTCGTGGCTGGGCAAGCTTGTGCAGGGCGATCTGGGTCAGTCCATTTTCATGAACAAGCCGGTGCTGTCGGCGCTGGCCGACCGCGCCGAACCGACGATCCTGCTGACGCTGATGTCGCTACTGATTGCC
>CBHWAL010000063.1:0-12955 GCA_966111495.1 uncultured Achromobacter sp.
CGCCGGGGGCGCGCGCGCGGGCCGCGCGGGGCATGCACCGCGCCGTCGCGGCCTTATTAAAAAAAGCGGCCGCGCCGAGGGGCGCGGCCGCTGATCACGCGTCACGCACGCTGCCGGCGCGCATTCATGGCGACCGCTTCGCCGCGTTTTTTGAACAGCAGGTAGTACGCCGCCACCAGCAACAGCAGAAACGGCACGCCGAACACCAGCGTCAGCTTGAAGACGCTGGTGAAGTACGTGGTCAGCAAAATTGCCAGCATCACGCCCGCGCCCAGCAGCGTCAGCACCGGAAAGCCCGGCATGCGGAACGACAGCTTCGCGCCGCCTTCGCGCACCCAGCGGCGGCGAAAGAAGTAGTGCGTCACGAAGATCATCATCCAGGTGAAGAGCGCGCCGAACATCGAGATGGCCATCATCAGCGTGAAGGCCGTCTCGGGGTACAGCACGTTCAGCACCGTGGCGATGGCAATGCCGCTGGTGGACAGCAACAGCGCGTTCAGCGGTGTGCCGTTGCCGGACAACCGGCCCATCGCCGATGGCGCATGGCCCGCGCGCGACAGGCTGAACATCATGCGCGTGGTGATGTAGAGCTGGCTGTTCATGGCTGAAAGCGCAGCCACCAGCACGATGAAGTTGATGACGCCCGCCGCGCCCGGAATATCAAGCACCAGCATGACCTGCACAAAGGGGCTGTCGCCCTTGCCGGCTTGGTCCCACGGCACGATGGCCAGGATCAGCGCCAGCGTCAGCAGATAAAAAACGACAAGCCGGACGATGGTGGCGCGAAACGCCTGCTTGACGGCGCGCTCGGGATCCTCGGCTTCGCCGGCCGCCACGGCAATCATCTCCACGCTCAGGTAGCTGAAGATCGAGATCACGACCGCGATCCACATGCCCCACATGCCGTTCGGGAAGAATCCGCCATGCGCGGTGTAGTTCGCCGAGCCGTACTGCGGATTGCCCCAGACCACATAGGCGCCCAGGAAGATGAATCCAACGATGGCGCTGATCTTGATGGTCGAGAACCAGTATTCGATTGTGCCGAACGCCTTGACGCTTAGCGCATTGATCAGGATGAGGGCCGCGGAAAAGATGCACACCCATAGCCACCCCGGCACGCCGGGAAACCAGAAAGCCATGTACTTGGCCACTGCCGTGACTTCCGTGCCCACCGCCAGCACCACGCAGGACCAGTACGCATAGCGCACCAGAAAGCCCGCAAGCGGGCTGATGTAGTGCTCGGCGTAAGCGCCGAACGAGCCGGAAGTGGAATGCGCCACGGTCATTTCGGCCAGGCAGGCCATGAGCAGCAGCGTGATCAAGCCGCCGATGGCATAGCTGATGAGCACGCTGGGCCCGGCAAAGCCGATGGCGAATTTACTGCCCAGGAACAGGCCCGTTCCGATGGCCCCGCCGATGGCGATCATGCTCATCTGGCCGGGTGTCAGCCGGCGCTTGAGCCCCTGTTCGCGTTCGGCAATCTGGCCGAACCCTTTCTGTTGTTGCATTGTCTCCTCCTGTACTGCGCATTTTTATGTGATGTACGGCCCCTTGCGGGGCCGGCGCGACGAGGCCTGATACCGGAATCAGGTCACGGCGGAACGCTGCTTGAACTCGGGCTTGTCCCAAGCGCGGGTGTCCAGCACGTCCTTCAGGATGTCGACCGCGTCCCAGACATCGGCGTAGCCGAAATACAGCGGCGTCAGACCGAAACGCAGGACTTCGGGCTCGCGGTAATCGCCGATCACGCCGCGCGCGATCAGCGCCTGCATGACCTCGAAGCCGTTGGGATGACGGAAGCTGACATGGCTGCCGCGATCGGCGTGCGTGCGCGGCGTCACCAGCGTCAGCGGATGGCCGGCGCAACGCGATTCCACCAGCTGGATGAACAGGTCGCCGAGCGCCAGCGACTTCTTGCGCACTTCGTCCATGCCGGCGGCACGCGCCACATCCAGGCCGCACTCGACCATCGACAGCGACACGATGGGCTGCGTGCCGCACAGATAGCGGCGGATGCCGCCGGCGGGCTCGTAGGCCACGGCCATGTCGAACGGGCGGCTATGGCCCCACCAGCCGGACAGCGGCTGCCAGAAATCCTTGGTGTGGCGCGGCGCCACCCAGATGAAGGCGGGCGATCCGGGGCCGCCGTTCAGATACTTGTAGGTGCAGCCCACCGCGAAGTCGGCATTGGCGCCGTTCAGGTCCACGGGCACCGCGCCGGCGGCGTGCGCCAGATCCCAGATGGCCAGCACGCCGTGTTCATGCGCCTGCGCCGTGACGGCGGCCATGTCGTGCATCTGGCCGCTGCGGTAATTCACGTGGGACAGCAGCATGACGGCGACGGAATCGTCCAGCGCCTTGTCCAGCGGCAGCTCGTCGTCGATCAGGCGCATCTCGTAGCCCTGCTGCAGCAGGTCGATCATGCCCTGAATCATGTAGAGGTCGGTGGGGAAGTTGTCGCGCTCGGACAGGATGACGCGGCGCGCGGGCTGCTTGTGCTGCTGGATGCGCAGCGCGGCGGCCAGCGCCTTGAAAATGTTGAGCGACGTGGTGTCGGTGATGACCAGTTCGCCCTCGCGCGCGCCCAGCAGGCTGCCCAGCTTGTCGCCCAGCCGCGCGGGCAGGTCGAACCAACCCGCCGTGTTCCAGCTTCGGATGAGGCCCGTGCCCCATTCGTCCGTGATGACCTGCGCGGCGCGGGCCGCGGCGGTCTTGGGCAGCACGCCCAACGAATTGCCGTCCAGGTAGAGCACGCCGGGCGGCAGGTTGAATTGTTCTTTCACGTGGGCCAGGGGATCCTGGCGATCGGCGTTGACGCAGGCTTCGCGAGTGTTCATGGTCTGTTCCTTCCAGCAGATTTCCGGATACATGCTATCAGCGCCGTCAGGCCGAAAAATTGCAAATCCTATCGTGACTTACCCGTGATTTCCGCATTAAATTGCACCTGTCATCATTTTTTCGAATTGGATTGCGCCATGCAGATCGACGTCATTGACCAGCGCATTCTCGCCCGCCTGCAAGAGGACGGCCACCTCAGCAATCAGGACCTGGCCGAACAGGTGGCGCTGTCGCCCTCCGCGTGCCTGCGCCGCGTGCGCGCGCTTGAAGAAGGCGGGCTCATCCGCGGCTACCGCGCGTTGCTGGATGCCGAGAAACTGGGCTTCGAGCTGGAAGCCATTGTCCATGTGTCGCTGGACCAGTCGCGCGCCGGCTGGCACGAGGAATTCCTGGCCGGGATCGCGCTGCACGACGAAATCACCGAAGCCAGCATCGTTACCGGCGCGTCCAACTACATCCTGACGGTGCGCACGCGCAACCTGTCCGCGTTTTCAAATTTTGTCGAGGACAAGCTCAGCAAGCTTTCGGGCGTGCGCGATCTCTGTTCGCATATCGTCATGCGCAAAGTGAAGAACCGGCAAGGCATGCTGCCGCTGGCGGCCTGGCGGTAAGGTGACCAAACCGTCCGCTTGACGCGGGGCGCGCTAGGTTGGCGCGTGCTTCAGAAAGCCGAAGACCGTCACGAAATGGCAGGCCGTGCCGCCCATGACGAACAGATGCCAGATGCCGTGCGCATGGCGCCAGCGTTTGTCGTTGGCATAAAACAGCGTGCCGGTGGTGTAGATGGCGGCGCCCGCCAGCAGCCACGTCAGTCCCGCCGTCGACAGCCCGCCCGCGATCGGCGCGGCAAAGGCCACGCCCAGCCAGCCCATGACCAGATACAGCGGCAAGGCTGGCGGCGCGTTGCGCGCCCACCAGAGTTCGCGGCTGATGCCCACGAAGGCCAGCAGCCACATCGCCACGCCCATCGCGGCGCCCCAGCGATGATCAACGGGGCCGAACGCCAGCGGCGTGTACGTGCCGGCGATCAGCAGGTATATGGCGCAGTGGTCGGCCTTGGCCCACATCGCCTTGCGGCGCCCTTGCGAGCAATGGAACAGGGAAGACGACGCGTACACCGCGATCATCGACGCCGCGAACACTACGCAACTGATGATTTGCCGCGTGTCCACGCGCAGCTCGGCCGCGCGCGTGATCAAGGCGCCGGAAGCCAGCACCGCCAGCGCCAGCCCGGCCAGATGCGTCACGCCATTGAGTCGTTCGCCTTCCTGCATGTGCGCCCCCCGCTCCGGCGACGTGCCGGCGCCTGTCATCATGGCGGGCTTGTGTGACAGGCGCGGGTCAGCGGCATCACCCCACGAAGTCCACCGCGGCCGGATAGCCATCGATGGCGCGCGCGGCCAGAATTGCGCGCTGCACCGCGATCGCCATGACTTCGGCGGCCATGACGCCCAGCAGCATGACGTTGGCGGACTTGCCCGACGCCCCCGTGCCCAGCGCAAAGATCGTGTCGCCGTCGAGCATGGTGTGGATGGGGTTGATCGTGCGCGCCAGGCCGTCGTGCGCCATGCCGGCGATTTTCTGAGCTTCGGCCTTGGTGATCCGGGCGTCCGTGGCCACGGCGCCGATGGTCGTGGCCGCGCCTGCACGCATGGACTTGGGCAGGTCGCCCGCCAGGATGGCCGCGCGCGTATCGAACAGCATCTTGCCGTCTTCGGTGCGCGCGCCGGCCAGGATGCGCCCGGTGGCCGGATTCAGCACGTCGCCCACGGCGTTGACCGCGACGATGGCGCCCACCGTCACGCCCGCCACCGTCAGCGACGCGCTGCCGATGCCGCCTTTCATGGCACGCTTGGGGCCATACAGCTTGCCCACCGTCGCCCCGGCGCCCGCGCCCACGTTGCCTTCCTGCGGCGCGTCGGCGGTGGCCGACCGGCAGGCCTGGTACCCCGCGGCGGCATCCGGGCGCACCGATGCGTCGCCCACGCCCAGGTCGAACAGCACGGCGCTTGGCACGATGGGCACGAACGCCACGCCCACATCAAAGCCGATCTTCTTTTCTTCCAGATAGCGCATCACGCCCGACGCCGCGTCCAGGCCGAAGGCGCTGCCGCCCGTCAGCACGATTGCGTGCACCTTGTCGACCATGTTGATCGGATTGAGCAGATCGGTCTCGCGCGTGCCGGGCGCCGCGCCGCGCACGTCCACGCCGCCCGTCGCGCCGGCTTCGGCAATGATGACCGTGCAGCCGGTGGGCCGGCGGGTCTCGGTGTAATGCCCCACCCGCAAGCCTGCGACGTCGGTAATGCTGCCGCCGCCCGGCATCGGCCCCGCACCGCTGGCGCCCTGCGCGGGCATTGCCCCCGCCGCGGCAGCGCCCGCGGCCGCGGCCGCCACCATGAACGCACGCCTGTTCCATTGCTGTTCCACACCCGTCTCCGTCAAGGTACTGCCTGAAGGATCCCGGTCCGACTGCGCCGGGCGTTCGGTACTGCTGCTATATGACTTGTGGCTATATTTTTACTATTCCATATGCTTTGTGGAAAAATAGGCCGGTTGTTAGAGTGCCGCTACGCCGGAGGGCATTGCAGGCCCACATGCTCTCCACAGTGATCATCCG
This sequence comes from uncultured Achromobacter sp., assembly GCA_966111495.1. Lineage (GTDB taxonomy): Bacteria > Pseudomonadota > Gammaproteobacteria > Burkholderiales > Burkholderiaceae_B > Achromobacter. The sequence goes on from CBHWAL010000063.1 coordinate 5,459, forward strand.
TGGAGCATTGTCATGAAACTCTTCCGTACGCTTTTCATCGCCGGCCTCGTGCAGGTCGCCGCGCTGTCCACCGCCCATGCCCAGTCCGAACTGGACCAGATCAAATCCGCGGGCGTCTTCAAGATCGGCACCGAAGGCACCTACGCGCCTTTCACCTTCCACGACGCATCGGGCAAGCTTACCGGCTTTGACGTGGACATTGGCCGCGCCATCGCCGAGCGCCTGGGCGTCAAGGCGCAATTCGTCGAAGGCAAGTGGGACGGCCTGATCGCCGGCCTGGACGCCAAGCGCTACGACGCCGTCATCAACCAGGTGGGCATCACGGACGCGCGCCGCGCCAAGTACGATTTTTCCGACCCCTACATCTCGTCCGCGGCCGTGCTGATCGTGCGCGACGACAACACCAGCATCAAGTCCTTCGCGGACCTCAAGGGCAAGAAGTCCGCCAACACGCTGACCAGCAACTTCGGCAAGCTGGCGCAGAACCACGGCGCGGAAGTGGTCGCCGTGCAGGGCTTCAATGAAGCCATCGACCTGCTGACCTCCGGCCGCGTTGAAGCCACCGTCAACGACAACCTGTCGTTCCTGGACTTCAAGAAGCAGAAGCCCAACGCCCGCGTGAAGATCGCGGCCACCGACAAGACGGCGGAATTCAGCAATTCGGGCGTCCTGATCCGCAAGAACAATCCCGAGCTGCAGGCCGCCATCAACAAGGCGCTGGCCGACATCAAGGCGGACGGCACGTACAAGACCATCTCGGTCAAGTACTTCGGCACGGACTTGTCCGCGCAATAAGCAACTGGAGCGCCCATGACGCTGCCCCCCTGGCTGCACGCCATCCTGCCCGATTGGCTGCTGGCAAAAATAGGCGAATGGTCGGTGCCGGCCTGGGCGCAGCTGATGGCGGATTCGTTCTGGCCGCTGCTGCATGCGGGGCTGGTGTTCACGGTTCCGCTGACGCTGATGTCGTTTGCGCTGGGTCTGGCGCTGGCCTTCGTGGTGGCGCTCATCCGGTTGTTCGGCCCCGCGCCGCTGGTGGCGGTGGTGCGCTTCTATGTCTGGCTCATCCGCGGCACGCCGCTGCTGGTGCAGCTTTTCGTGATCTTCTACGGCCTGCCCAGCGTGGGCATCGTGCTGGACCCGCTGCCCGCCGCGCTGATCGGCTTCACGTTGAACGTCGGCGCCTACAACTCCGAAGTGATCCGCGGCGCGATCGAGTCGATCACCAAGGGTCAGTGGGAAGCGGCCTATTCGCTCAGCATGACGCGCGGCCAGGCCCTGCGCCGCACCATTCTGCCGCAGGCCGCCCGCGTGGCCGTGCCGCCGCTGTCCAATTCGTTCATCGCGCTGGTCAAGGACACGTCGCTCGCGGCGGTGCTGACGGTGCCTGAAATCTTCCAGGCCGCCCAGCGCATCGCGGCCGTTACGTATGAGCCGCTGATTCTGTACACGGAGGCCGCGCTGATCTATCTGGCGTTCAGCTCCGTCCTGTCCGCGGCGCAGGTGCGGCTGGAACGGCGCTTTGGCCAGCATGCGATGTTTAGCGAGAAGACCCGATGATCCGCCTTGAAAAAATCGAAAAGTCCTTCGGCGGCAATCCCGTGCTCAAGCAGGTGGATGTCCAGATCGACGAAGGCAGCGTCACCACCTTGATCGGCCCGTCGGGCAGCGGCAAGAGCACCCTGCTGCGCTGCGTGAACCTGCTGGAAGTGCCGGATCGCGGCCGGCTGGAGATCGGGCCGGAAACGGTCGAGTTTCAACCCGGCCGCAAGCTGGCGCGCGAACAGGTCCAGGCGGTGCGCAAGCAGACCGGCATGGTGTTTCAGAACTTCCAGCTCTTTCCGCATCAGACCGTGATCGGCAATGTGATGGAAGGGTTGGTGACGGTGCAGAAATGGCCCGCCGACCGTGCGCGCGCGCGGGCGGAGGAACTGCTGCGCAAGGTGGGGATGCTGGAAAAGGCGGAAGCGTGGCCGGCGAATCTGTCGGGCGGCCAGCAGCAACGCGTGGCGATTGCCCGCGCGCTGGCGCCTGCTCCACGTGTTCTGCTGTGTGACGAGCCGACATCGGCGCTGGATCCGGGCTTGGCGGCAGAGGTAGTGGATGTGCTGCGCCAGTTGGCCGCGGAAGGCATGACGATGCTGATGGCCACGCATGATCTGCGGCTGGCGGCAAGCGTGTCGCGGGAGGTGGTGTTTTTGCTGGATGGCGTGGTGGTGGAAGCCGGGGATTCGCGGACGGTGTTTACGAATCCAAGTGATTCACGCACGGCGACGTTTGTGTCGACGCTGACGCAGGAAGCGCCGTAGTTCTGGGTGTCTGGTAGAACCCGGTGTCTGTTCTCCTTGCCGCAAGCCGCCGTCCATTATTTCGGGGGCAGCGAGCCCGCCGGGTCGACCGCCTGGCCGTCGTAGCGCAGTTCGAAATACAGGCCGACCTGCTTGCTGTCGCTGTTGCCCATTTCGGCGATCTTCTGGCCTTGCGACACGCGCTGGCCTTCCTTGACCAGCAGTTTGCTGTTGTGCGCGTAGATGCTGAGGAAGCTGGCGTTGTGCTTGACGATGACCAGATGGCCGTAGCCGCGCAGGCCGCTGCCGGAGTACGCCACCGTGCCGGGCGCGGCGGACACGACGGGCGTGCCGGCGGAATTGCTGATGACGATGCCGTTCGAGGCAGAACCGTCGTAGCCGCGCGTGACCTTGCCTTGCGCGGGCCAGACCAGCGAGATCGCGCCCGGTGGCGCGGTGCGCCGCTTGCCGGATGAGGCGGTGGCGCGTGGGGCGGGCTTGGGTTTGGCTTTGGTGCTGGCCTTGCTGGGCGGCGAGGTGCGCGCCTGGCCGGCGGGCGGCTCAACGCGCAGGACCTGGCCGACTTCGATCGAATTGGAGTTCGACAGCTTGTTCCACCGGACCAGGTTGCTGACGGTCGTGCCTTCCTTGCGCGCGATCTGATAGAGCGTGTCGCCCGATTCGACCCGGTAATAGCCCGGCTGGACCTTGGTCGTTCCGCAGGCGGTCAACAACACCAGCAGTGCCGCCATCATCGCGCCCAGCCATAGACGGGCATACGGTCCCGCGAGTCCCCGCCCGGCGGGCCGGGGGGCAACGGACAAAGTCGAAACGGGCAAGGTGCAATCGGTCGCTGTCGAACGGGATGAGTTCGAAATGGACAAGGTCGAAACGGACACGTTCGAAACGGACAAGGAAAGCTCTGAAACCTGGGGCACGGGGTCGCGTGTCGGAAAGAAGTGCGTTCAAGGGTACCAAGAAAACGGGAACGCTTGGCATAGAATGCCTGCATGCCTTACGCGACCCGCCTCCTCTTCACGCTGCGCGCCCTGCGCGCCGAGGGCGTGCTTTGGCTGGCGATTCTGGCATTGGCGCTGCGGGCGCTGGTCCCCGCCGGCTACATGCCGGACACGCGCGCGCTGCACGATGGCCGGCTCGAGGTCACCTTCTGCTCGGCGGCGGGCAACGTGTCGTCATTCAGCGTGGCGCTGCCGTCCGATGACGGCGGCAAGGCTCCGCACGACAGCGCCAGCACCGGCGCGCAATGTCCCTTCGGCCTGCTTGTCCACGTAACGCCCGCGACCGCGCCGGCCATGACGCCGCTGCTGCTGACGGCCGCCGGACATCCCTCGTTCCCTCCTCCCCACCGCGCCCTTCCCGCGCAGCCCGCCCACGGCCCGCCGCTGGGTTCGCGCGCCCCGCCGCCGTTGGCCTGACTTCGTCCAGGATCGTCCACGCCCCTTACTAATTAGTAAGGCGCTGCGGACGCCACTTGCCGCACGGCCAGGCCGCGCGGCCGACTCGTCAATCCAGAGGTTTCAATGCATTCCCTTTTTTCGCGCACGCCCGGCGGCGTGACGCGCGCCGCCCCGACGTTGGGCGCTCCCGACCCGCGCCGGCGCCTGCTGCTGTCGACGCTGGCTCTGCTGCCGCTGGCCGGCTGCGGCCCCGACGCGCCGCCGCTGCACGGCATGGACCTGTCCGGCATGACCACCGGCGATTTCCAGTTGCAGGACACCGACGGCAAGACCCGCAGCCTGGCCGACTACCGCGGGCATCCGGTCATGCTGTTCTTCGGCTTCACGCAATGCCCGGACATCTGCCCGACGGCGCTGACTCGCGCGGTCGAAATCAAGACGCTGCTGGGTAAGGACGCCGAAAAGCTCCGCGTCCTCTTTATCACCGTCGACCCCGAGCGCGACACGCCCGAGATCCTGCGCGCCTACACCCAGGCCTTCGACCCCGGCTTCGTCGGCCTGCGGGGCACGGCGGAGCAGACCCGCGCCGCCGCCCAGGCGTTCAAGGTGTTCTACCAGAAGGTCCCGACCGGCTCGTCCTACACCATGGACCACACCGCGCTGACCTACCTCATCGACGCCGAAGGCAAGCTGCGCGTGGCGCTGCGCCATCAGCAGAGCGCGCAGGAATGCGTGCAAGACCTGCGCACCGTGCTCTGAACCCAGCAAAGGAAAGCACCATGAAGAAGCTCTCGATCAAACCCCTGGCCGCCGTCTTCGCCCTGGCGCTGGCCGGATTCAGCCATTCCGTGCTGGCGCAGGACGCCGGCCTGGCCGTGCAGGACGCCTGGGTGCGCGCCACCGTGCCCAACCAGCACGCCACCGGCGTGTTCATGCAACTCACGTCCAAGGAAGCCGGCCGGCTGGTCGGCGTGGAATCGCAGGCGGCCAAGCACGTAGAAGTCCACGAGATGGCGATGCAGGACAACATCATGAAGATGCGCCAGGTCGCCGGCGTCGACCTGCCCGCCGGCCAGGCGGTGGAACTCAAGCCCGGCGGCTACCACGTCATGCTCATCGACCTGGCCAAGCAGATCGTGCCAGGCGATCACGTCGCGCTGACGCTCATCGTGGAAGACGCGGCCCGCCAGCAGCGCCGCGTGCCCATCGACGCGGTGGCCCGTCCGCTGAACGCAACCGCCGCCCCAGCGGGCGGCCACGGCCACTGATAACGGTATCTGACACCCTTGCGGCAGCCTGGGGCTGCCGCGTCAGGGCCTGTCCCCCTGAAAGCGCACTGACACCTGTACTGCAGGCTTGAAATACCTTCTTCGCTGCCGCCCTCCATTTCGCGCAACGCGGCCGCGCACACCCGGTCGAATCAGGAAAGCCCGGGAGTGCGCGATTCTGCTCCCGCAAGCATTGCCTGCATCCAGGAAATCGTCCGCTGGCCACATCGCGGACGACGGCGCGGCCGCACCGGCCGCATGCTTTGATTGCCAGGAGCGTTTCATGAAGACCTTCACTTCCACCCTGCTGCTGTGCGCCGGCATCGCCGTCGCGGGCGCGGCGCAAGCACAAGCCCAGATTCAGTCCCCTCCGACCGCCCCGCAGTACAAACGCGATCTCTACGGCGACTGGCGCGTCGCCTACCCTGCACCCGCCGCCAAGTCCGCCAGCCAGGTCAGCGCCGAGCTGGCCCGCGCCAAGGCCGACGGGCAGTACACCTTCGGCGATGAGGCCTATCCGCCCGCCGCTTCCGCAAGCGCGCCCGAAAGCCGCGCCCAGGTCGAACAGGAACTGCGCCAGGCCCAGGCGCAGGGCCAGATGGCTTCCGACCAGGAAGACTACCCGCCTCCCGCAATGGCCCACAGCGGCGCCTCCGTCATCCGCTAAGGCCAGCGTCTATCGGGGACACATAAGTCCGGCGCTCAGCCGGCGTCCCCTCGCGATTCGCCATACAATGCCAGCACATCCGCCGCTCGCGCCTACCCGGCCCGGGCAGCAGCTGGCCACTGCCGCTGCACTCAGGATGCCAGCGTTCCGCGCAGCCGGGCGTTCGTAACTGCCGGCAGGCTGGCCGGCGCCTCTGTATCTGGATATGCCCGGTAGTTCCGCCTTTTCCTTCCTGCGTACCCTCTGCAGCCTGCGCTGGCTCGCCATCGCGGGCCAGGCCGCCACCGTCCTCGTCGCCAGCAGCGTGCTGGGACTGGATCTGCCGCTGGAACCCCTGTGGCTGGGCGTGGGCCTGCTGATCGGCTTCAACGTCTACGCTAGCCTGCGCCTGCGCCATCCGCGCGACCTCTCCCACGCCACCGCCTTCGGCCACCTGTTCATCGACATGGCGGTGCTGGCCTGGATGGTGGGCTGGAGCGGCGGCATCAGCAACCCGTTCGGGACAATGTTCCTGATCCTGACCGCCCTGGCCGCGCTGGCGTTGCCGCGCAACTGGGCGCTCGCCGCGGCGCTGGCCGGCGTGCTGGGTTACGCCGCCGCCGCCATCTTCGGCCAGCCTCTGCGCGGCGACGTAGACCCCCACACCCTGCTGCTGTGGGGCCTGGGCGCCAATTTCCTGATTTCGGTCGTGGTGGTGCTGGTGTTCTCGACCCGGCTGGCCGCCGACATGCGCGCCCGCGAGCGCGAGCTGGCCCGCCTGCGCGAACGATTCACCCGCAACGAGGGCATCGTCGCCCTGGCGACCCACGCCGCCGCGATGGCGCACGAGCTGAACACGCCGCTCGCCACCATGACACTCCTGACCGACGAGATTGCCGCCGAGGTCCAGGACGACGAGGATCTGCGGGAAGACGTCACCACCCTCAGCCAGCTTCTGGCCCTGTGCCGGGAACGCATCCGTAATCTGGCGGTCCCAACCGCCGTGGATCTGGTTCGCGTCGTGGGGCAATGGCGCCTGATCCGCCCGACCATCGACCTGCAGCGGTCGGGCGCCCTGCCCACCAGTCTGCGCGTCGATCCGGCCATCGCCCACCTGCTGCAGGCGTTGCTGAACAACGCCGCGGACGCGGGCGAATCCGCCGACGCGCCCCGCGTGGACCTGCATCTGGAATACGGTTATGGCGCCTTGCGCGGCGAAGTCCGGGACTACGGAAGGGGTTTCGACCCCGACCATGCCGTGCTGCCCGCAACCAGCCTGTTCAACAGCGGCAAGCCGGGAGGACTGGGCGTGGGCCTGGCCCTGTCGCACGCCACGGTGGAACAGATGGGCGGCGAAATGACCATGACCGCGGCCGAAGGCGGCGGCACCCGCATCCGCTTTTATTTGCCTCTCGGCAACCCCGGGACCTGAATGTGATGAATGCAAACGATCTTGGCCTGCTGATCGACGACGACGAACTCTACGTGCGCACCCTGCAGCGCAGCCTGTCGCGCCGCGGCCTGGAAACCCGAACCGCCACCGGCATCGCCGAGGCGCTGCGCGTGGCCGAGGAAATCCGGCCGGCCTTTGCCCTGGTCGACCTGCGCCTGGGCGAAGACTCGGGCCTGACCCTGATCCGGCCGCTGCGCGCGCTGCGCGAAGACATGCGCATCCTGCTCGTCACCGGCTACGCCAGCGTGGCCACCGCCGTCGAAGCCATCAAGCGCGGCGCCGACGACTACCTGCCCAAGCCGGCCACGGCGCCCATGATCCTGCGCACGCTGGGTCTGGTAAAGCCAGAAACAGTTACGATCGAAACGACCATGACGCCGTTGCACCGCCTAGAATGGGAGCACATTCATCAGGCCCTGCACGA
>CBHWAL010000064.1:0-12862 GCA_966111495.1 uncultured Achromobacter sp.
CAGATAGGGGCTGCACGACGCAATTTCCTCGGGCTTGGGATTGCGGTTGCCCGGGGGACGGCACTTGATGACGTTGGTGATGAAAACGTCCCGCTCCCGGCTCATGCCCACCGCCGCCAGCATCGCGTCCAGCAACTGGCCGGACCGGCCCACGAAGGGCTGGCCCTGGCGGTCTTCCTGTTCGCCTGGGGCCTCGCCCACCACCAGCCAGCGGGTGGGCTGGGCGCCCTGCCCGACGACCGCATGGCGGCGTCCCTTGCACAGGCCGCACGCCGCGCACGCCACGACCTGCGCCGCCAACTGCTCCAGATTGGCATCCTTGACGGCTTCGGCCACGGGAATCGGCGGCGGCGCCTCTTCCTGGACCTCGACCTTCGGCGCGGGACGCGGCGGGGGGCCGGTGCGGTTCAGGATCGAAGCGGGAATGGCTGATGCGCGTCCCGATGCCGGCTCTGCCGGCTTGGCGGGCGCAACAGCGGGCGCAACGGCGGGTGTGCTGGCGGGTGTGCTGGCGGGTGTGCTGGCGGGTGTGCTGGCAGTTGCAGCGGCGGGCGCAGCGGCCGGGGATGCTTCAGACGCCGGCACCATTGCCGGTCCGGGACGCCGCGCTTCCACGGGAATTGGGGCGACGACAGGGGAATGCGCGGCGCCGTTCGGCACGCCTTCGGACACAGGAGCTGGCGCCACGACGGCCGTGTTGGCGTTCGGCGCGGCGGCCAGCGCGGCGGCCGGCGTGCGCAGCCACAGCCGCTCCATGCCAAGCTCGCGCAGCCAGATACGCTGCAACGGGTTGATGCGGGGCGGCGCTTGGCGTGGCGCGGCATCCATCGGGCTCATGCCGGTGCTCCGTGAGGTTCGCCAAAGCGTTTCTGCATGACGATGGCGTCCTCGCGGCCGCCCTGCTGGGCCGGGTAATAGGCACGGCGCATGCCGATCTGCAGGTAGCCGTGCCCCTTATAGAAACTGATGGCGGACGTATTGGACGGGCGCACTTCCAGCAGCAGGCCTTCGAGCCCGCGTTCGCGCGCCTGCTGCTCGCACCAGTCGAGCATCACGCCGCCCAACCCCTGGCGATGCAGGTCCTGGGCCACCGCGATCACCAGCAGATGCGCCACGTCCGGCGCAAACATCAGGATGCAGAAGCCCGCCAGCTTGCCCTCGCGCCGCAAGGTCCAGGCGCCATAGCCCGACGCCAGCGCGTCCGTGAAGTTGCCGCGGGTCCAGGGAAAGGCCTGCACTTGAGCCTCGAGCGCCACGACCTCGTCCAGATCGGCATCCGTCATGGGCTGCGGGACCGGCGCGGCAAGCGAGGGCTGCGCCTTGGGATTGCCGCCCTCGCCGCGCAGGCGCTCGGCGGTGGTGAACGCCACCTTGTCGCGCACATAGAGCGGCGCGGCCAGCTCCGGCGCCAGCGTTTCGCCGCGCAACCAGCCCTGGCGGGCAAGCCGCGCCACGCTGGCGGCCTGCGGCCGCTGGGCATCGACGGCCCGGCGCCATTCGGCGGGCGCGGCCATGTCGGTGGAATAGGCCTCCCAGGCATCCCCGGCCAGCAGCGGCGTCAGGAGCTGGCCAGTCCGGGCCGACCAGTTCGGCAGATGGTGCGCCGTCCAGGGCACGACCTCGGCAGCGGCAATCAGCATGGGGGCTTGAAGCGTTTCCCAGACAGATTCATCGCCCGCCGCGTCACAGCGGCGGTAGACTGCCAGATAGACCTCGTTCATGCGGGCGTCAAGGGCCACGACGATCGCGTCGCCAGGCGTACTCTCGACGTCTGCAGCGACGGCCTGATGCGACACAATGGGCAACACCGGGATGCCCAGCCCCAGCGCCATGCCCTGGGCGACCCCGCAGGCCACGCGCAGGCCCGTAAAGCCGCCGGGCCCCTGCCCGAACGCCACGGCATGCAACCCGGACGGCGCGATGCCGGCCTCGGCAAGCAGCGCATCGGCCATAGGCAGTAGGCGCTCGGCGTGTTCCTGGGATCCTTCGTGTTCGCGGACGCTGATCTCCAGACGGCCGTCGACCGCCCGCAAAAGGGCCACGCCACAGCGTGACGACGAAGTTTCCAGTGCCAGCAGGTTTAGTTCCATAGATGCAGATTGTACGAAATAAGCCGCTGTTACCCCCGGGTGTAAGGGGGATTTCAACCAGGGTTCGCAATGTGTAATATCTTGTGAACGCCCTCTAGCCCCCGGTTCTTGTCACTGTTACATTTCCGGCCATGAATACGCAAAACACCACCCCCACCCGAAAAATCCTCGTCGTTGACGATGATCCGCGCTTGCGCGATCTGTTGCGCCGGTACTTGTCCGAACAGGGATTCAACGTTTTCGTCGCCGAAGACGCCAAAGAGATGGGCAAACTCTGGCAACGTGAGCATTTTGACCTGCTCGTGCTGGACCTGATGCTGCCCGGCGAGGATGGTCTGTCCATCTGCCGCCGGCTGCGCGGTGGCCATGACAACACCCCCATCATCATGCTCACGGCCAAGGCGGAAGAAATCGACCGCATCGTCGGCCTTGAGATGGGCGCGGACGACTACCTGTCCAAGCCGTTCAATCCTCGCGAACTGCTGGCGCGCATCAATGCGATTCTGCGCCGCCGCGGCACCGAGGAACATCCCGGCGCCCCCAGCCAGGAAAACGAATCCATAGCCTTCGGCCCCTACGTGCTGAATCTGTCCACCCGCACGCTCACGCGCAACGGCGAACAGGTGCCCATCACCACGGGTGAATTCTCGGTGCTCAAGGTCTTTGCGCGCCATCCGAAGATTCCCCTGTCGCGCGACAAGCTCATGGAACTGGCCCGCGGCCGCGAATACGAAGCCTTCGATCGCAGCCTCGACGTCCAGATCTCCCGCCTGCGCAAACTGATCGAGCCGAACCCGTCCAAGCCCGTATTCATCCAGACCGTTTGGGGTCTAGGATACGTGTTCGTCCCGGACGGTGGTAGCTGATCGGCTGGCCCGCCCGGTGCAGGAGCGCAGCGTCGTGCCGCGCTTGCGCAGAACATTCAGGAACTTGACATCCCGTTTGCGGCTCGGCTTGTTCGGCCGCACGTTCCTTTTGCTCGCCGCGCTGATGCTGGTCAGCCTGGGCGCGTGGCTTCAAGTATTTTTCAGCATGGAGCTGGGACCGCGCGCCAATCAAATGGCGCAGCGGGTGATCACGGCCGTCAATATCACGCGCACCGCGCTGATCTATTCGCATAACGGCGAGCGCAGCAAGCTCCTTCTCGACCTGGCCACCAATGAAGGCATCCAGGTCTATCCGCGCGAAGTCACCGACTTCGCCGAAGCCCTTCCCGACGACGACTACTGGCAGCGTGTGGCGCAGCACATCCGCACGCGCTTCGGTCCGGAAACGCAGATCGCCTGGGGCGTGAACCAGGTGCCCGGCTTCTGGGTCAGCTTCCAGATCGAAAAAGACCTGTACTGGCTGGTGTTCGAGCGTGAGCAGATAGGCCTGACAGGCGGGATCGAGTGGCTAGGCTGGGGCGCCACGGCGCTACTGCTGTCCCTGGTGGGCGCCGCGGTCAGCGTGGGCTTCGTCAACCGGCCGCTATCCAGGTTGGCGCGAGCCGCCCAGGTGCTGTCGCGCGGCGAAACGCCCGCGGCCCTGCCCGAACAAGGCCCGCTGGAAATCCGTGACCTGAATGCGTCGTTCAACCGCATGGCCAAGGACTTGCGCCAGGCCGAGGCTGACCGCGAGCTCATGCTGGCGGGCATCTCACATGACCTGCGCACGCCTCTTGCGCGCATGCGGCTCGAAATCGAGCTGAGCGGCGTGTCCGAAGACGCGCGGCAGGCCATCGACGAAGACCTGGGCCAGATCGACCACAGCATCGGGCAGCTCATGGAGTACGCCCGTCCCGCCGGCACCCTGCCGCAGTTGGCCACCGACATTTCCGCCGTGCTGGCCGAACTGTACGAACGCGAACGCAGCCACACCGCCTCGCTGGGCGGCGAGCTGGACGCGGCGCTTGAACCTGGCCTACGCGCCCGCATCACCGCCCTGGACCTGAAGCGCATCGTCAGCAACCTGATCGAGAACGCGCGTCGCTACGGCCGCTCGCCCGACGACGGCATGGCGCACCTGAACATGACGCTGCAAGCCGAAGGCACCATGATCGTTATCGAGGTGTCCGATCGCGGCCCCGGCATCGCGCCCGAGGACGTGGATCGTCTGCTTCGCCCGTTCTCCCGCGGCGAGGCGGCGCGCACCGGCGTCAGTGGCGCGGGGCTGGGTTTGGCCATCGTCGAACGCCTGCTCAAGCACGTCGGCGGGTCGCTTCGGATGCTGCCCCGCGAGGGCGGCGGACTGACCGCGAGGATAGAGCTGCCCAAAGCCAAGTTTAGGAATTATCAATTAGACAACGATAATCCATAGCGTAGAATTTATGGTTTTGGGGCAATGCCTCATCTCCACCCAACAACTACGGGAGTAAACATGAAAACTGTTGGCGACAAACTCGAACCCTTCAAGGTCACCGGCGTCAAGCCCGGCTTCAACCAGCACGAAGAAAACGGCGTGTCCGCGTTCGAAGACATCACCGAAAGCTCGTTCCCCGGCAAGTGGAAGGTGATCTACTTCTACCCGAAAGACTTCACGTTTGTTTGCCCGACCGAAATCGTCGGCTTCAACAAGCTGGCCAAGGATTTCGAAGACCGCGACGCCGTCCTGCTGGGCGGTTCGACCGACAACGAATTCGTCAAGCTGGCCTGGCGCCGTGAGCACCCGGACCTGAACAAGCTGGGTCACTACCAATTCGGCGACACCACTGGCGCCCTGATCGACCAGCTGGGCGTGCGTGAAAAGGGTGCTGGCGTTGCCCTGCGCGCCACCTTCATCGTTGACCCGGACAACACGATTCAGCACGTTTCGGTGAACAACCTGAACGTCGGCCGTAACCCCGAAGAAGTTCTGCGTCTGCTCGACGGTCTGCAAACCGACGAACTGTGCCCGTGCAACCGTACGGTTGGCGGCGCCACGCTGTAATTTCCAGCCCGGTCCGGACCCTGCCCTGCAGGGGCCCGCGCCGGGCTTTAACTGCGCTAGATTATAGGTAAAAACTATGGAATTTCTTACGACCATTAAGGAACAGCTCCCGGATTGGGCCAAGGACATCCGCCTGAATCTGGACGCCGTGATCGCCCGCTCGACGCTGGCTCCCGAAGACGCCGTCGGCGCCGCCCTGTCCGCCGCCTATGCCGCGCGCAGCCCGGTACTGGTTGAAGCCTTCAAGAGCGGCCTGTCGGAAGGCGACGCGAACGCCGCGCTGACCGCATCCGCCCTGATGGGCATGAACAACACCTGGTATCCCTACGTGGAGATGACCGGCGACGCCCAGTTGAAGAGCCTGCCGGCCCAACTGCGCATGAACGCCTACGCCACCCACGGCGGCGTGGACAAGAAGCGCTTCGAGCTTTTCGCGCTGGTGGCTTCCATCATCGGCAAGTGCCACTTCTGCGTGGCCTCGCACTACGAGAACCTGAAGAACGACGGCGTGTCGACTGAACAGCTGCGCGATGCCGGCCGGATCGCCGCCGTCGTCAACGCCGCCGCGCTGGCGCTGGCCGCCCAAGGCAAGTAAGCAGCCCTCGCCGACGTAAAAAAGCCCGCCTGCATGACGCAGGCGGGCTTTTCATTTGACGCTGGAGGCTCGCGGTTGCCAGCGGAGCGGTGTTCGCTGGCGCCGAGCCCGTTGCCGCCGCCGGTCTACTTGCCCGACGCGGCTTTCACCGGTGCGGTGGGCAGGCCGTTGGCGGTCCAGGCCTCCATGCCGCCGCGATACCAGTAGGCGCGCCAGCCGAGCGACCCCGCGCGCAACGCGCCGTTGTAGGCCGAGCGGTCATTCATGCTCGCGCCCATGAACACGATGGGCGCGTTGCGCTGCCCGCCGGTCTTCTTCTTCAGCCAGTCGTCCAGCGCGCCTTGCAGGTGGTCCGCGACGCTGCCGTCCGACCCGGCATCAGGCAGCGGGTAGGCGATAGGCAGCGTATCCCGCCCTGCGCTGGTGTCGATGATCAGGATGTTCTTCTCGTTATTGATCAGCTTGACCAGGTCGCCCGTCGTGATGACGTCGGCCCGCGTGTGCTTGACGGGCGTCGGCCCCCTGTAAGGCGACGAGAACAGCAGGCTGGTCGGCGGCACGCCGAAATCCTTCAGTTCGTCGAAGGCGCCGGCCGGCAACGCGGGCATGCCCTGCCCCGCCGAGGGGGCTTGCCGCGGCGCCGTCTGCGCCCCGCCCCCCTTGTTGGCAACGACCTCGCCACCGACCGTGCCCATTTCGATGTCGGAAATCATCACCGCGATGTTCTCGATCAGCTCGTAGCACATCGTGATCGAGCCCTCGCGCGGGTTGTACCAGGCATTCAACTGGCCGCAATCCTTGAACGTCACATTGATCGGCCGCGGCAGGACGTAGGTCTTGCCCAGGTCCTTGACGCTGTTGGTGACGGCGTTGGAAAGGGCCGTCGCGAACAGGTTGCCGATCTTGCGTTTGGAGGGTTCGAGCACCACATTGACCGGCGCGCCGGGCGCGTTGGCCGGTTGCTGGCCGTCCGGCGTCCAGGTGCCGACGCGGGTGTGCGGTGCCAACAGGTGGCGCCAGGCACGATTCTGCTTGTTGAATTCGTCGGTGCAACGCGACTTGGTCCGGTCCTCGAACCCGACGTGCTTGACCACGGTTTCGAAGACGGCCGGATTGCCGCCATACATGATGCAAAGCATGTTGCGAAAGCGCTTCAAGTCGCCGGTGTGCTCGTCCTGCCAGGCCGAGTTCGTCGACGCGCCCCGCTTTTCCGCCAGCATGCCGCTGTAGTACCACTGCAGGGCCGCATACGTGGCGGCCTCGCGGGCCATCACGTTGACGTCCTCATTGTCGGACGGGTAGATGGTGGGCTCGACGATCCGCAAGGCCGAATACATGTCGACCGCGTCTTCTTCCGCGCCCGTGGACGGCAGTTCCAACTCGCCGATCAGGGCATGCCCGAACTCGTGCAGGAAAATGCTTCGCATGATGCCGATGTAGACCGCGACGATGCGCAGGGTGTCGCCGCCGAAGCGGGGATACGGACCGGCGCCGGCCAGCGCGGGCGTGTTGTCGGCGGGGGCCTGGGCGGGCGGCGACGCGGCCGACGGCACGCGGGGCGCACCTGCCCCGGCGCTACCCTGCCCGGCACTGCCTTGTCCGGCGGCCCCTTGACCTCCCGCCCCGGCCCGCGTGCCGGCCACGTCCCGGAAGATTATGAAATCGGCAAACCCAAACCTGCCCTCGTCGTAGGCCAAGATGCCGATCTCGCTGCCCAACCCGGCCTCGTCCTCGATATCGCCAATCTTCTGGCCATTGACCAGGAAACGCGCGGCGCCCGGCACTTCCACCACGCGGATGCGGTCGGTGCCGTCCAGCTTGGCGACGTTGGGAACGGACGCGATGTCCCGGCGCTTCTGGCCTTCCAGACAGAACAGCAGGATGTTGCGGTCCGCCCGGATCTCCAGCAGGCACAGTCCCTTGCGCGCCGTGTTGTTCAGCGCGATGCCGATCGACGCCTTGGGACTTTTCGAGGTGACCATCACGTTGACATCGGTGATGCGGCCGGTCTCCGGGGCGGGACCCGGGTTGACGTAGAACGTCTGCTCGCCGCCCGGCACGTCGCTGTTGCGCAGGGTGAACCAGCCGTCTTGCTCACCGACGTGCCAGCCCTGCAGAAGCTGCTGCTTGACCGTGCCCGCCAACGGACCCAGCTGCTTCTCATAGGCCGCGTGGGCGGAGGTAGCAAAAGCGGCCAGCACAAAAAGTAGCCCTGCGCCACGTAGTCGCATCTGAGTGTCCCTGATTAGTCAGATTTCAAGTCGCGCAGCGTAAGTCAGAACAAAGGGACACGCTTATTCATTTGTTAAAGATGTATTCCAACGTAAAAGCCGCCCGGCTTGGCGGCTCGGGCGGCGGTCTATTCGAAGGCGGGCGTGGCGTGAATGCCACGATGGGAATCGCGCGTCAGCTGTCCGCGCGCGCAAGCAGGGCGACGACCGTGGCCGCGATGCCTTCCTTGCGGCCCAGGTAGCCCAGGCCTTCGTTGGTCTTGGCCTTGATATTGACCTCGGATTCGGCCAGGCCGGTATCCGCGGCGATGTTCTTGACCATGGCAGGGGCGTGCGGGCCGATCTTGGGCGCCTGCGCATGCAGCGTGGCGTCGATGTTGACCGGCGTCCAGCCCGCCTTGCGCACGCGCGCCATGGCCTCGCGGAGCAGCACCCGGCTGTCAGCGCCCTTGAACGCCGGATCGGTATCCGGAAAGTGCCGGCCAATGTCGCCCAGGCCCGCGGCGCCCAGCAGCGCGTCGGTGATCGCGTGCAGCAGCACGTCGGCATCGGAATGGCCCAGCAGGCCATGCGTATGGGGAATCGTGACCCCGCCGATGATCAGCGGCCGGCCTTCGACCAGCGCGTGCACGTCAAAGCCCTGTCCGACGCGAAAAGGAATGCTCATAGCCATTTTTCCATCAGTTCAAAATCGTCCGGCCACGTCACCTTGAAGTTGCGCATCGCGCCCGCGACCAGCAGCGGCGCATAGCCGGCGGCCTCGATGGCCGAGGCCTCGTCGGTGACGGTGACGCCGTTTACCGAGGCCGCGGTCAGCGCATCGCGCAGCACGCCCGCGCGGAACATCTGCGGCGTCTGCGCCAGCCACAGGCCATTGCGGTCCAGCGTGCGCTCGACGCGCTCGTGGCCGCCCTTGACCGTGTCGGCCACGGGCAGGGCCAGCAACCCGCCCACCGGGTCGGCCAGGCAGGCGTCGATCAGCCGCCCCAGCGCCGCTGCAGGCAAGCCCGGGCGGGCCGCGTCGTGCACCAGCACCCAGGTATCGTCCTCGACCCCGCTGTCGGCCAGCGCGCCCGCGACCGTATCGGCGCGCGTCGCGCCGCCGCAGGCACGCCAGACGGTGCGCGGCAAGCCGGCAAGCGCGGCGTCAACCCAGCCGTCGCCCGGCGTGACCGCCACGCGCACCTGCGACACGCGCTCATCGGCCAGCAGGGCGCATACTGCGTGCCGCAGCATGGGCTGTCCGGCCAATGGACGGTATTGCTTCGGAACGGCCTCGTGCCCGGGCCGGCTGGCGCGGGCGCCGACGCCGGCGGCGGGCACGATTGCGATGATTGAGTCAGACATGGTGCAGAGATTTTATAATCGTTCGCTTGATGTCCGCTTCCAGCCTGATGCCCGCCCCGTCCTCCTCTGCCACGGCCGCACCGCCCGTCCCCGCCACGGTCCCCACCCTGTCCGCGCTGAAGCCCGGCACGCGCTACGCACAGCCCCGGCCGCCGGGCTCCGGCGACGCGTGGCTGCTGGCGGATCTGGCGCGCCAAGCCGGCGCGCCGCTGGTCATCCTGACGGCCGAGCCCCTCGAAGCGCAGCGGCTGGCCGAGGAAATCCAGCTATTCGCGCCTGGCCTGCGCGTGCGGCAACTGCCCGACTGGGAAACGCTGCCCTACGACGCGTTCTCGCCGCACCAGGACCTGATCTCCGAGCGCCTGCACACGCTGCACTCGCTGATGACGAAGACGGTGGACGTGCTGACAGTGCCCATCACCACGGCGCTGTACCGCCTGGCGCCGCCGTCGTTCCTGGCTGCCTACACGTTCTCGTTCAAGCAGAAGGACAAGCTGAACGAAGCGGCGCTGCGCGCGCAGCTGACGCTGGCCAATTACAACCACGTCACGCAGGTGACCGCACCGGGCGAATTCTGCCTGCGCGGCGGCCTGATCGATCTGTTCCCGATGGGCTCGGTGGTGCCGTACCGGCTGGACCTGTTCGACGACGAGATCGAGACGATCCGCAGCTTCGACGTCGACACCCAGCGCAGCTTGTATCCCGTGCGCGAGGTGCAACTGCTGCCGGGCCGCGAATTCCCGATGGACGAAGACTCGCGCAACCGGTTCCGGGCGCGCTTTCGCGAGATCTTCGAAGGCGATCCTTCCCGCGCCCTGCCCTATAAAGACATCGGCAACGGCATCCCGTTTGCAGGCGTCGAATACTACCTGCCGCTGTTCTTCGAAGAAACCGCCACGCTGTTCGATTATGTGACCGAAGGCACGGTCATGGTCACGGTGGGCGATATCGACGACGCGATCCAGCGCTTCAACCAGGATACGACCAGCCGCTACGGCTTCCTGAAGAGCGATCGCGAACGCCCCGTGCTGCCGCCGTCCGCCCTGTTCCTGGACAACGAATCGCTCTATGGCCGGCTGAAGGCGTTCCGCCGCCTGTCGTTGACCACGGGCCAGCCGCACCCGGACTTCCGGGCCGCGCCCGATGTCAGCGTGGCGCGCCGTGCCGAAGATCCCGTCGCCAAACTGCGCACGCTGGTGCAGAAGCGGCACTCCCGGGTGCTGCTGTGCGCTGATTCGGCCGGCCGGCGCGAAACCCTGGTGCAGATGCTGAACGAGTTTGGCGTCACGCCCGATGCGCAGCCCGATACCATCGAGGCCTTTCTGGCGTCGGACGCGCATTTCGGCATCGTCGCCTCGCCGGTGGGCATCGGGTTTGAACTGCCCGACGCGAACCTCGCCTTCCTGACCGAGAACGACCTCTACCCCGGATTGACAACCACCGGCCGCCGCGGCAAGCGCGACCAGGACCGCGCGAGCAACGTCGAAGCCAGGGTGCGCGACCTGTCCGAGCTGCGCGAGGGCGACCCCGTCGTCCACGCCCAGCACGGCATCGGGCGCTACCACGGCCTGGTCAACATGGACATGGGCGAAGGCGAGATGGAGTTCCTCCACCTTGAATACGCCAACGGCAGCACGCTGTATGTGCCCGTGTCGCAACTGCACGTGATCGCGCGCTACAGCGGCGCCGACCCCGAGGCCGCGCCGTTGCATCAACTGGGCTCCGGCCAGTGGGACAAGGCCCGCCGCAAGGCCGCCAAGCAGGTCCGAGATACCGCCGCCGAATTGCTGGCGCTGTACGCGCAGCGCGCCGCGCGCGAAGGGTTTGCGTTCAACCTGCCGCTGAACGACTACGAGGCGTTTGCCGAGGGCTTTGGCTTCGAAGAGACGGCCGACCAGGCTGCCGCCATCCAGGCCGTTATCGGCGACATGACCTCCGGTCGTCCCATGGACCGCCTGGTCTGCGGCGACGTGGGTTTCGGCAAGACCGAAGTCGCGCTGCGCGCTGCCTTCCTGGCCGTCGCCAATGGCAAGCAGGTGGCGCTGCTGTGCCCCACCACCCTGCTCGCCGAACAGCACGCGCAGACCTTCTCCGACCGCTTTGCCGACTGGCCCGTGCGCGTCGTGGAGCTGTCGCGCTTCCGCTCGGCCAAGGAAGTCTCCAGCGCCATCGAAGGCATCAACGACGGCCGCGTCGACATCGTCATCGGCACGCACAAGATCCTGTCGAAGGACGTGAAGTTCAAGCGCCTGGGTCTCGTCATCATCGACGAGGAACACCGTTTCGGCGTGCGCCAGAAGGAAGCGCTCAAGTCGCTGCGCGCCGAGGTCGACGTGCTGACGCTGACCGCCACCCCGATCCCGCGCACGCTCGGCATGTCGCTGGAGGGGATCCGCGATTTTTCCGTCATTGCGACGGCGCCGCAAAAGCGCCTGGCCATCAAGACCTTCGTGCGGCGCGAGGACGGCAGCACGCTGCGCGAGGCCCTGCTGCGCGAGCTCAAGCGCGGCGGCCAGTGCTACTTCCTGCACAACGAGGTCGAAACCATCCACAACCGGCGCGCGCGCCTGGAAGAACTGGTGCCCGAGGCCCGGATCGCCGTCGCACACGGCCAGATGCCCGAGCGCGAGCTTGAACAGGTGATGAAGGGCTTCTATCAGCAGCGCTACAACGTGCTGCTGTGCACCACCATCATTGAAACCGGCATCGACGTGCCCAGCGCCAACACCATCGTGATCCACCGCGCGGACCGCTTTGGACTCGCGCAGCTGCACCAGCTGCGCGGCCGCGTCGGGCGTTCGCACCACCAGGCCTACGCCTACCTGCTGACGCCGGGCGAGGACGCGATCACCAGCAACGCCAAGAAGCGGCTGGAAGCCATCCAGGCCATGGAAGAGCTGGGCTCCGGCTTCTACCTGGCCATGCACGACCTCGAAATCCGCGGCACTGGCGAAGTCCTCGGCGACTCGCAGTCGGGCAACATCCAGGAAGTCGGCTTCTCGATGTACAACGAGATGCTCAACGAGGCCGTGCGCGCCCTGCGCGCGGGCGAAGAGCCCGACCTGGACGCGCCCTTCAACCTGGCGTGCGAAGTCAACCTGCACGCCCCGGCGTTGCTGCCGTCAGACTATTGCGCCGACGTGCACGCGCGCCTGGCCATCTACAAGCGGCTGGCGCACGCGGCCGACGAAGACGACCTGATCCGCATCCAGGAAGAGCTGATCGACCGCTTTGGCAAGCTGCCTGAAGCCGCGCAGACGCTGCTGGCCACGCACCGCCTGCGGCTGGCGGCCCAGCCGCTGGGCATCGTCAAGATCGACGCCAGCGAAACCCAGGCCCTGATCCAGTTTGGTCCCAAGACCTCGGTCGATCCGGCCCGCATCATCGAGCTTGTGCAGCGGCAGCGGCACATCAAGCTGGCCGGGCAGGACAAGTTGCGCGTTGAAATCAAGGCGCCCCAGGTTCCGGCCCGCGCCGACGCCGTGCGCGCCGTCCTGCGCGCCCTGAAATAATTTCCGACACCCTTATCCATCCGCCATGACTACCCACAACCTCGTCGTCCAATCCCCCGGTCTCGCCATCGAACATGCGGAGCAGCTCGCCGCGCTGGCCCAGGCCCAGGGCGTGGCGCGCATCAGCAACACCGCAGCCCGCCTGCTCGACGTGCAGCATGAAGACGAGACACGCTCCCT
>CBHWAL010000065.1:0-12816 GCA_966111495.1 uncultured Achromobacter sp.
AGGATCGAGCAGGGCGCCTGGCGGTTGGACCAGAGGATTCCGACCGTTGACGAGCTCGCCGCCGAATGCGGCGTGGCGCGGGCAACGATCCGCCAAGCGCTCGACCTTTTGGAACAGGACGGGCTGATCGAACGCTTCCGCGCCAAGGGGACGTTCGTGCGCGGCGCGCCGAGCGCCAATCGCCTCTGGTGCGATGTCGAGACCGACTGGTCCGGCCTGCTGCGATCGCGTGAGGGCGCGGAGATCGAGATCCTGAGCGACCGGCCTGGCCAGCCCGACCCAGATGGGCGGCGGGTCCGGCGTCTGGTCCCGCATCGCAGGCAACTGGACCGACGCCAACGGCAGTATGACGGGGCCGCGCCAGCCGGTTGACGCCTTCGCCATCTTCGCTGGTGCCGCCGGGACGGTCACCGTGGACGACACGGCGGGCGCGATCGCGGCAAAAGGCATCCAGTTCGCCACCGACGGCTACCACCTGACGGGCGACTCGCTCGAGGTAAAAGGCGCTACGACGGGCGCGCTGGGCGAAGTGCGCGTGGGTGATGGCAGCCTGGCCTCCAGGGCCTGGACGACCACCATCGACAACGTGTTGATCGGCGAGGGCATCAACAAGACGGGATATGGCACGCTGGTGCTCAACGGCGCCAACGTCTACACCCAGGCCACCCGCCTGAGCGCGGGCACGTTGTCCGTGTCCAATGACGCCAGCCTCGGTGCGCCGCTTGTCCCGCTGGAGTTTCGAGGCGGCACGCTGCGGGTGACCGGCACGACCTTCCACGACACCGACCGAGTCGTCAGTCTGGACGGCGCCGGCGGCGGGTTTGATATTGCCGATGCGGGCAACACCTTCACGATCGATCAAGACCTTCCCGGCAACGGCACGCTGTCCAAGCTTGGCGCGGGCACATTGGTGCTGACGGGCAACAACACCTATGGCGGGGGCACGGCCGTACGGGCCGGCACCTTGCAGGTGGGCGATGGCGCGGTCTCGGGCAGCATCTCCGGCCTTGCCTCGATCGACGGCGGTGGCACGCTGGCCTTCAATCGCACCGACCGCGTGGTCTTCGGCGGCGACATCGTCGGGAGTGGTGCATTGCGTCAGTCCGGCACCGGCACGCTGGTGCTGACCGGCCAGAATACGCTCAGCGGCGTCACCACCATCGACGCGGGCACGCTGCAGATTGGCGATGGCGGCATCGCCGGTTCGATCGCGGGCAACATCGTCAACAACGCCAGCCTGGTCTTCAACCGCGCGGACGATTTCAGTTACGCAGGCGCGCTGTCGGGCGCTGGCGCGACCAGCAAAGTGGGTGCGGGCACCTTGGCGCTCTCGGGCGACAGCAGCGCCTACACCGGCACGACGCAGTTGTCGGCCGGCACGCTGCAGGTCGACGGCAAGCTGGGCGGCCGCGTCCAGGCCGCGGCGGGCACGACGCTGACCGGGACCGGCACGCTGAATGCCGTCACCGTCGGCTCGGGCGCCACGCTGGCGCCCGGCAATGCCGCGACGCCTTATGGCCAGATGGCCTTGACCGGCGACCTGAACTTCAAACCGGGCGCCTCCTACCGCGTCGCCACGGATGCCAGCGGCCTCAGCAGCAGCGTGCGCGTGACCGGCGCGGCGTCGCTCGCTGGCACGGTCGTGCAGCTTGCCCAGAACGGCAACTACGCGCCGTCCACCTCGTACGCCATCCTGAGGGCGGACAACGGGGTCCGTGGCCAGTTCGACGCCGTCTCCAGCAACCTGGCCTTCCTGACGCCCTCGCTGTCGTACGGCGCCAACCAGGTCAATCTGGTCGTGGACCTCAAGCAAGTGCCCGTCGACAACGGCAATGGCGGTGGCACCGGCGGGGGCGACGGTGGCACGCGTCCCATCGAGTTCGCCGACGCAGCCGTGTCGGGCAACCAACGCGCCGTGGCGCGGGCGTTGCAAAGCCTGCCCGCCAACAGCGCGCTGTTCCAGCACGCGTTGAACCTGCCGAACGGCGCCCCTGAGTCCGCCTTCAATGCCCTGTCCGGTGAAGCGCACGCCAGCGCGATGTCAGGCCTGCAGTACACGGCCGCCACCTTCACCCAGGCGCCGCTGACGCGCCTGCGCGCCAACCTGAACGCCGGCTGGATGCCAGGCACGCCGACCGCGCAGCTTGGCCTGGGCGATGCGTCCGCCCTGCCCCGCTCGGCCGCGCAGCCGTTGTGGACGCAGGTGTTCGGAAACTGGACCACGCTGGACGGCAACGGCAACGCCGCAAAGACCACACAGTCGGATGCCGGCGTCACTATCGGCGGCGATCACGCCGTCGGCGGCGGCTGGCGTCTGGGCGGCGCGCTGGGCTACACCGACAGCCGCAGCCGCCTCGCCGACCGCGCTTCCAGTTCGGAAGCCGACAGCTACAGTGTCACCGTCTACGGCGGCAAGGCGTTCGAGGCCGGCGCGGGCAAGCTCAACCTGAGCCTGGGCGCGGCGTACACCTGGCACGATGTCAGCACCCAACGCAGCACGGCCGGCGCGGGATTGGACCAGACGCTGAAAGCCAACTACGGTTCCAGCACGGGCCAGGTTTTCACGGAGCTGGGCTATGCCGTGCCGTTGAATGACCGCGTAACGCTGGAACCCTTTGTCGCCGCCAACTACAGCGACCTGCGCACGCGTGGCTTCTCGGAGTCGGGCGGTGACGCCGCGCTGCGCGGCGAAAGCAGCAGCAACAAGGTCGCCACCACCACGCTGGGCCTGCACGCGCTGACCACGTTTGAAAGCGCCGGCGCTCTCGGCCACGTGCACGGGACTCTTGGCTGGCGCCATGCGTTTGGCGACCTGGACCCGGCCAGCACGCTGTCCTTCGTGCAGGGCAGCGAATCGTTCACGGCCACCGGCGCGCCCATCGCCCGTGATGCGGCGGTGATCGAGCTGGGCGTGGGGATCGAGGTCAGCAAGCGCACCACCGTCGGCGTGGTGTACGGAGGCCAGTTTGGTCAAGGCAACCGGCAGAACTCTGGGACGCTGGACGTGCGGTATCGGTTCTGACGGCGGGCCACCCTACGCGAGCGCGTCCAATTGCTCCGCCAGGAAGTCGATGAAAAGCCGCGCACGCATGGGCGCATGGCGGCCGAAGGCGTGCAACACGGAAACGGGTATGCGCGGAAGTTCCGCGTCGGGCAGCACCACGGCCAGCCGCCCGGCCGCGAGGTCGTCGGCCACCGCCAGCCGCAGGATCTGTGTGATGCCCAGCCCGCTCAAGGCGGCCGCGCGTAGGGCCGTGCCGTCGTCGGTATCCAAAAAACCATCCGGCCGCACCACCTCGCCTGAGGCGAAGGTGATGGGGAAAACGCTGCCCGCCAGCAGGTAGCGCACGTGCGCGTGCCGGATCAGGTCGCCGATACGACTGGGCGTGCCATGCCGCTTCAAATACGCGGGCGATGCCACCAGCGCCAGCGGCAACTGCGCCAGTTGCCGGACGTTGAGTTCCGAATCTGCGACGCGGCCCGCGCGGATTGCCAGATCGAAGCCTTCGCGAATCAGGTCAACGTGGCGGTCGGCAAGGCTCACTTCCAGTTTCAGTGCCGGATGGGCGGGCAGGAAACGGTTGACGATGGACGGCATCAACAGGCGGCCCAGGTCACCCGGCGCCGTGATCCGCAGGCGGCCCTGCGCAGTCGCTTCCGGCTGCATGACCTCGCTGGCGTCGTCCAGCGCGCGCAGCAGCGGCGCAACCCGCTCGTAATAGGCTGCGCCCTCGGGCGTCAGGGTCAGCACCCGCGTCGAGCGTTGGAACAACCGCACCCCGAAGCGCTGCTCCAGGCGCGCGATCGCCTTGGACACGGCGGAGGGCGACGCGCCCAGGATCCGCCCCGCGGCGCTGAACGATCCGGCCTCGACGGTGGTGGCAAAGGCAGCCAGCGCCGAGGCGTGGGGAAGCGAGTCCATTGAAGACATTTTGGAACAGGTGATTGTAGACAGGCCCACTATTTAACGCCTCTTGGCATAGATACAGTGAGTTTTCCTTCATCCATCCGGAAAAATCATGTCTCAACTTCAAGGAAAGGTCGCCCTCGTCACCGGCGGCAACAGTGGCATCGGCCTGGCCAGCGCCCAAGCTTTCGCGCAGGCCGGCGCGCAAGTTGTCATTTTGGGACGGCGGCAGTCGGCGGTGGACGCGGCCGTGCAATGCATCGGCCATGGCGCGGTGGGCCTTACGGGGGACGTGGCGGACCTGGACACGCCCGAGCGGATAGCGGCGCAAGTGCAGCAACGCTTCGGCGGCCTGGACATCTACATGGCGAACGCGGGCGTCGCCATCCTGGAGCCCTCGGCGCAGGTGTCCGTGGAACACTACGACCGTCAGTTCGCCACCAATACGCGCGGCGTGTTTTTCGGCGTAACCCGCGCCCTGCCCGTCCTGAACGACGGCGCCTCCATCATCCTGGTCAGCTCGATCGCCAGCGCCAAGGTGATGGAAGGCCATGCCGTCTACGCGGCAAGCAAGGCTGCTGTCGAAGCCATGGCCCGCAGCTGGGCGCTGGAACTGAAGGCGCGGCGCATCCGCGTCAACGTCATCAGCCCCGGCCCGGTGGATACACCCCTCCTGGAAAAGCTGGGGCTGCCCGTTGAACAGCGCGCAGGTCTAAACGACGCCATGGCCGCCGCCATTCCGCTGGGCCGAATGGGCCGCCCCGACGAATTGGCGCGCGCGGCACTGTATCTGGCCAGTGACGAGAGCAGCTTTGTCACGGGCGCCAACCTGCGGCTGGACGGCGGGATGGCGCTGACGTAAAGCGCTGCCGCGGGCGGTATCCAGCAGTTTCACGATGCCGCCGAACGTTCAGCCAGACCACCCGTCAATCAGCGCTACAATCCGCGCCGGATTCCCGCCGAGCGTGCCCCGCGCCACCCGGCCCGCGCCCAAGCGCGTGGCAATGCCCCCCCAAGCCAGGACCCATGACGCATTCCCCCAAACCCCATTGATCGTTTGTCCGGTCGCACCGGATGCTTTTGCTGTTTTGGAAATCGAGGATTTCATGTCTCGGCAGTTGTTGGGCCTGGTGCTCGGGCCCCTACTTGGCTTGTTCGTTGTCTGCATCGGCAACGCTTTCATCTCTTCCCTGACGACCCTGCAGTTGGACGCCGCCGGCGAATCGGCCACGGTGGTCGGCATCATTTCGTCGTCGTACTTCATCGGACTGACGCTGGGCGCGATCTTCAATGACCGCCTGATCCTGCGCATCGGCCATATCCGCGCCTACAGCAGCTTTGCGTCGCTGATCGCCGTGACGGTGCTGCTGCAGGGCCTGATCTTCGATCGCGAAGCGTGGTTCGTGCTGCGCCTGATCAACGGCTGGGCAAGCGTCGGCGTGTTTCTGGTAGTCGAAAGCTGGCTGCTGCTGGCGGGCGATGCCAAGATGCGCGGCCGCCTTCTGGCGCTGTACATGATCGCGCTGTATGGCTCGGGCATGCTGGGCCAGTTGGAGCTGGGCGCGATCACGCGGCTGGGCGACATGGCGCCGTTCATGGTGGCCGGCCTGTTGGCGTCCCTGTCCGTGCTGCCGATGGTGATCATTCCGCGCGTGTCGCCGCTGGTGGAACGCGTCGAGCCGCTGCTGCCGCAGCATCTGGCGCGCATGACGCCCACGGGCGTGATTGGCTGCTTTGGCTCGGGCGTGGCGATTGCCGCGGTCTACACACTATTGCCGCTGTATCTGCAACGCATCGGCCTGGACGTTGCCGAGGTCGGCAAGATGATGGGCGCCGTCATCCTGGGCGCCATGGTGCTGCAGTATCCGGTGGGACGCTGGTCGGACCTGCGCGACCGGCAAGTCGTGCTGATCGCGCTGGCTGTGTTCTGCGCAGTGCTTAGCCTGCTGATCCTGATGCTGCCGCCGGGCTCGTCGCTGCTGATGCCCCTGCTGTTCCTGCTGGGCGGCGGCGTCTTCGCCATTTATCCGGTGGCCGTCAGCCACGCGGCCGACCGCGCGCCGGCCGACGCGCTGGTGCGAATGATCCAGGGGCTGCTGTTGATCAACTCGCTGGGATCGGCGCTGAGTCCGCTGGCAATCTCGCCGGTGATGGCGAAGTTTGGCGAAGCGGGCCTGTTCTGGTGCTTTGCGCTGCTGAATCTGGGACTGGTGACGTTCTTCGTGTGGCGCCGCAACGAACGCCCGGCGCCTGCCCCCGTCGCGCCCTTCGCGGCGGCCGCGCAGATGTCGCCGGTGGGCGTGGAGCTGCGCGTGACCGACGACCTCATCCAGGGCGCGCTGGATCACGAGATGACCGAGGATCTGACCAACGCGGTACACGGCGCCGAGGCCGCCGAGCCGGTGCTGAACACCGTGCCGGACGCGCCGCCGGCGACCTGACGGGCCGTATCAAACGGCTAAAAACCGCTCGCCTTTGCGCGAAAAAAGCGGGCAATCGTACCGGCATGTATCCGCGATTCCCGCCGCACACAGTGCGACATGAAATCGGTGGTGCGCCAGCGCGGGTTCAGCGGGATGATGCAAGCACCCTTTAAACCCGGTGCACATCATGGAAAACATCCCGCCCCTTGAATCCCCCGCCGCGCTCGTTTTCGGCGGCTCCCGCGGCATCGGCGCCGCCATTGCAGCGAGGCTGGCGGAAGCCGGCTACGCCGTGGCGCTGACCTATGCCAGCCGCGCAGACAGCGCCAACGCAGTCGTCGCGTCCATCGAGGCCAGCGGCGGTCGCGCGCTGGCCATTGAAGCCGACAGCGCAGACCCGCAAGCCATCGGCCGCGCGGTGGACACCGCCGTGCAACAGTTCGGGCCGCTGAGCGTCGCCGTCGTCAACGCCGGCATCTACCGCGCCAACCCGATCGGCGCCGTCCCGCTCGACGAGCTGGACCAGATGCTTGCGGTGAACGTGCGCGGCGTGTTCCTGGCCATCCAGGCGTCGGCCGCCAACATGCGCGACGGCGGACGGATCATTACCATCGGCAGCAACACCGCCGTCCGGACCGGCTCGCCGGGCAGCAGCGTCTATGCCATGACCAAGGCCGCCGTCGCCGCGATGGTCAGCGGCGCGGCGTTGGACCTTGCGCCGCGCGGCATCACCGTCAACAACATCCAGCCGGGTCCCATCCAGACCGACCTGACGGCAGACTGGACGGCGCAGCTCATCCCCCGCATTCCGCTGGGCCGCATGGGCAAATCGAGCGAAATCGCGGGCCTCGCGGCATTCCTGGCCGGCGCCGACGCCGGGTACATCACGGGCGCCAGCCTGACGGCGGATGGCGGCTTCGTGCTGTAGCTACGCGAGCCGGGCCTGGGCCACTAGCCCCGCTGGCTCAGCGCGCGCTCGATGCGATTGCGCGCCACCGTCGTGCGCGGCACCTTGAACGGGAACCAACTGCGCACGTCCTCTTCCAGGCCGATGCCGTGCATGAAGTTGTAGATGGCCTTCTTCAGGCCCTTGCCCAGCGCGTCGTGATCCACGCCCGTGGGGTCGTGAAAGCCCACGTCGTTCTTGGCGAACGTGACGTCGGGCAAGGGCTTGAGCTTGATGCCATATTCGTCGGGGTTCAGGCCCACCGGCGAATGCACCGTACAGGCGAAGCGGTGGAAGAACCCGCTTTGGATGCAGTCGTTCTCGAACAGCTGGCGCACATATTCCAACGCGTCCACGGTGTCCTGCACGGTCTGCGTGGGAAAGCCGTACATCAGATACGCGTGCACCAGCACGCCGGCATCGCTGAACGCGCGCGTCACGCGCGCCACCTGGTCAATCGACACGCCCTTCTTCATCAGGTTCAACAACCGGTCGGACGCGACCTCCAGTCCGCCGGACACCGCAATGCAGCCGCTGTCGGCCAGCAGTTCGCACAGTTCCGGGCTGAAGGTCTTTTCAAAGCGGATGTTGCCCCACCACGAAATGCCGGCGTTGCGCTCGATCAGCTCGGCCGCCAGCGCTTTCAACGCTTTGGGCGGCGCGGCTTCGTCGACAAAGTGAAACCCGGTCTGCCCGGTTTCAGCCACGATGGCCTCGATGCGATCGGCGAGCACGGACGCCGACGCGCCCTCGTAACGGCCGATATAGTCCAGCCCCACGTCGCAGAAGCTGCACTTCTTCCAGTAACAGCCGTGGGCGACGGTCAGCTTGTTCCAGCGGCCGTCGCTCCATAGCCGGTTCATCGGATTCAGCATGTCCAGCAGCGACAGGTAGCGGTCCAGCGGCAGGCCGTCCCACGTGGGCGTGCCCACCTCGGCGAAGGCGACGTCGGGTTCAACCAGGTTGACGTACCGCACCGCGCCGCTGTCGGCGTCGCGCACAAAGGTGCGCACCAGGCGCTGGCGCGACCGCTTGCCCTGCACGTGCTCAAGCAGCGCAAGCAAGGGCCGCTCGCCGGCGTCCAGCGTGACGAAGTCGAAGTAATCGAACACGCGCGGGTCTTTCAGTTCGCGCAGCTCGGTGTTGACGAAGCCGCCGCCCAGCACCGTGACGATGGAGGGATCCTGCGCCTTGATGGCCTGCGCAATGCGAAAGGCCGCGTAGACCGCGCCCGGAAACGGCACCGACAGCAGGACCATCGTCGGTTTGTGGCGCGCCAGCGCGGCGTCCGTAAGCTCGCGCAGCGTTTCGTCCACCAGGTTCATCGGCGCGGCCAGCGCCGCTGCCAGCGGGTCGAACGTCGGCTGGCTGCCCGCCAGCGATTCGGCATAGCGCACAAATTCAAAGCGCGGGTCGATAGCGTCACGCAGCACGTCGGCCAGGTCGTTCAGATACAGCGTGGCCAAGTGCTTGGCCCGGTCCTGCAGACCCAGCGCGCCAAACGCCCATCCCAGCGGATCGCCGCCGTCTTCGTCCAGGTAGACATCCAGCGAGCTGAATCGCGGACCCTCGGGCAGATAGTTGCGCCCGGCGATGCGGTGCGCCAGCGTCGGATCGCGGCCTTGCAGAAAGCCGATCACCGGACCGATGGTGGCCAGATAGCGCGCCTGCATGGCGACGAAAGCCTGGACCGGTTGCGTGTGTTTTTCAAGGGGCAGCGCGTCGATACGCTCCGCCACGGCGCGCAGGCCGTCGGCCGACAGCAGGCGCAGCACCAGGGCAAGCGCCAGATCCTCCTGATACGCGGTGACCTCGCGCGAACGCAGGAAGCCGGTCAGGTAGGCGGTGGACGGGTACGGGGTATTTAACTGCGTCATCGGTGGAATCACCGACAGCACGCGCAAAGGCAAGGTCGACATGAGGCACGGCAGGACTGCCGTCAAAAAAGCGGGAATCGGTGCAATTATAGGCAGCGCGGCGGGCGCGGCCCGGCCCGCCCTACAAGACGCCGTCCAGCCAGTCCAGCACGCGGCGGTTCAACAGCGACCGGTTCGTGGATTCGCAGTGGTCCCCCGCGCCTTCTTGCGCCGTGAAGCGCAGCAGCGTCTTGGGGCAGCGCAATTGGTCGAAGAACTGCTGCGTTCCGGCGGCCAGCGGGTCATTTTCGGCCAGAGTAAAAAGCGTTGGGCACGTAATGCCTTCGATTCGCCCATCCAGGGTGAAAGGCTCGATCGCACGCAGATAATCCCGCAGATTATCCACGCCGTGCACCCAGAACGCGCGATGCGCGACCTTCCACGTCAGCGTGGGGCTGGCCATGACAAACTGCCACAACCGGTCCATCACCGGGTCATCCAGCTCACCCAGGTTCTGCGCGCTTTCCGGGCTGGCGCCCAGCTTGACTGCCAACGGCCGGAACGAGCCCGCGAGGCTCCATTGGCCCGGGTCTGCAATGCAGGCCGCCAACCGGGGTTCCCCGGACGCCGCGCGCGGCGCCAGGTGGCCGCCCAGGCTCCACCCGCTGAGCGCGATGCGCTTTGCGTCCACGATGGGCAGCGTCATGGCGTAGTCCACCACAGCACCCACCACCGTCTCCCAGTCGGGCCGCATTGTCACGCCCTGTTCGTACAGCATGCCGCCCTGCCCCGGGCCGTCGAACACCAGGGCGTGATAGCCCCGGCGCGTCGCGGCCACGGCGCTCGCAAAATACATATCGGTCAGCGTGGCGTCATAACCGTTGGTGAAGATGACGAGCGGTCTGACGTCAGACTCGTAACCGACGGCGGGAATCAGGTATGCCGGCATGCGCGCGCCGTCCAACGGGATGCTTGCGGGCATCACCGGATGCGCGGACAGCGCAAGGCCCCGGTCGAAAGCCGCCATCTGCTTGCGAAAGGCCGTCAGCAACCGCGCATCCGTCGGCGCGCGATACAGCGGCCGATACGCCGTGCAATAGAACGCGCTGGCGCGCAGGTGCAGTTCACGCGCGCTGGCAAGGCGGTTGCCGCGTTCGGCATCATGCGCTTCGGCGGCCAGCCGGTCACCGGCCGCAACCCAGGCCTCGAAGAATGCGGTGTCGTCCCCGTCCCCCACCGCCCGGCCCACCGCCAGAATTTCCCCCAGATCCGCGCCGCCGTAGGGTATGTAGGCCGCCGGACGCATGCCGAAGTCGTCATGCATTTCGTTCTGGAAAGCCAGGCCCATGGAATTCTCCGAAAAGGAAATGTTGCGACGCGCCGGGACTCGAGCAGCGTACCCCAGCGCCGATCCCCTGGCGATACACCGTTTCGCCAATTCGTTTCGTTAATTCGTCTGCTAATGCAATCAGTCTTTGTCGAAATGAGCGCCCGCCGCGATCACAATCTTCAAACCGGCGGACTATCGTTCAATACGGCCCGCCGGGCGGCTGGCACATTGCCGGGGTCCCACACCCTGGCAACCGAAGGAATCATCCGTGCCTGTCATTGCGACCCCCACCCCCGGCGCCAAGCTGCTGTCCCCGCACGATCACACGCTGATCATGATCGACTTCCAGTCGCAGATGGCTTTCGCCACCCACTCCATCGACGCCGTCACGCTGCGCAGCAACGCCGCGCTGGTGGCCCATGCCGCGGCGGGTTTCGGCGTGTCCACGATCCTGACAACAGTTGCCGAAAAGAGCTTCTCCGGCCCCATGTTCGAGGAAGTCACCGCCCCGTTCCCAGGCCGGCCGCTGCTGGACCGCACGTCCATGAACACCTGGGAAGACGCCGCGGTCATCAAGCAGATCAATGAAATCGGCAAGAAGCGCATCGTGCTGGCTGGCCTGTGGACCAGCGTGTGTATCGTCGGCCCGGCCCTGTCGGCGCTGGACCAGGGCTTTGAAGTCTATGTGATCACCGACGCCTGCGGCGACGTATCCGCCGAGGCCCACAACCGGGCCATTGAGCGTATCGTTCAGGCAGGCGGCCAGCCGATCACCGCGTTGCAGTACCTGCTGGAATTGCAGCGCGACTGGGCCCGCATCGACACCTACGACATGACGACCGGCATTGCACGCAAATTCGGCGGCGCCTATGGCCTGGGCATCATCTACGCCAAGTCCATGTTCAACGCCCACGAAGGCTGACAGGAGCGCACCAATGAAGGTCTACCTCGTTTCCTTGGGACTCGGCCTGTTGGTCGGTATCATCTACGCCCTGTTCAATGTGCGATCGCCGGCGCCACCGGTGATCGCGCTGGTTGGCCTGCTGGGCATCCTGGCGGGAGAGCAGATTCCCCCGCTGGTCAAGCGCCTGCTGGCGGACGAGCCCACCCGCACGTCCTTCATTCAAGAACAGGTAAAACCGCACATGTTCGGCGAACTGCCCAGCTGCCCCAAGGCGTCCGCCGACACCGCCCAACAACCCGCCGATGCATGTGGAGACAAGCGCAATGGCTGACACACTGGATCCCGCGCGCCAAGGCGCCCCCGACCTCATCCTGCATCAGGGCCGTTTCACGACCCTGGACCCCGCCAACCCCATCGCCGACGCGGTCGCCATCAAAGACGGCCGTTTCACGCGCGTGGGCGCCGCCAGCGACATCCTGCCCCTGGCAGGCCCGGCCACCCGCGTCATCGCACTGGGCGGACGTGGCGTGTTGCCCGGCCTGATCGACAATCACCTGCACATCATCCGTGGCGGCCTGAACTACAACATGGAACTGCGCTGGGACGGCGTGACCAGCCTGGCCGACGCCATGGCCATGCTGCAACGCCAGGTCGCCATCACGCCCGCCCCGCAATGGGTGCGCGTGGTCGGCGGCTTCACCGAACACCAATTCGCGGAAAAGCGCCTGCCCACCATCGAGGAACTGAACGCGGTGGCGCCCGATACGCCCGTGTTCATCCTGCACCTGTACGACCGCGCCCTGCTCAACGCCGCCGCCCTGCGCGCCGTCGGCTACGACAAGAACACGCCCGCGCCCCCCGGCGGCGAGATCGTGCGCGACTCGGCCGGTAATCCGACCGGACTGCTGCTTGCCAAGCCCAACGCGTCGATCCTGTACGCCACCCTGGCCAAGGGTCCCAAGCTGCCCTTTGAATATCAGATCAATTCCACGCGTCATTTCATGCGCGATCTGAACCGCTTGGGCGTCACCGGCGCCATCGACGCGGGCGGCGGCTTCCAAAACTACCCCGAGGACTACCAGGTCATCCAGCAGCTGGCCGACGCCGATCAGTTGACGATCCGCCTGGCCTACAACCTGTTCACGCAGAAGCCCAAGCAGGAAAAGGAAGACTTCCTGAACTGGACGGCAACCTCGCAATACAAGCAAGGCACCGACTACTTCCGCCATAACGGCGCGGGTGAAATGCTGGTGTTCTCGGCAGCGGACTTCGAAGACTTCCGCCAGCCGCGCCCCGAAATGGGCCCCGAAATGGAAGGTGAGCTCGAAGAAGTCGTACGCATCCTTGCGCAGAACCGCTGGCCCTGGCGCATGCACGCAACCTATGACGAGACCATCTCGCGCTCGCTGGATGTCTTTGAGCGCGTGAACAAGGACGTGCCGCTCGCCGG
>CBHWAL010000066.1:0-12735 GCA_966111495.1 uncultured Achromobacter sp.
GCGGCGCGGGCGCGATAGCCCTTCTGTTGCGCCAGCTTCACATAGGGATCGTTGATGTGCTGGTGAATCCAGTCTTTAGAGAATTTATTCTTGGCCATTACCGTACAATTCCACGCATGCCTATATTAGAACTTACCTCTCGTGAGCGCAGCGACCTGCGGTCCGCCGCTCACCCTCTGCGCCCCGTCGTCCTGATTGGCGACAACGGGTTGACCGATGCCGTGCTGAAGGAAATCGATCTGGCGCTGACTTCGCATGGCCTCATCAAGGTTCGCGCGGGCGGCGACGACCGTGAAGCCCGGGACGCCATGCTCGCCACGATC
The DNA here is from genome assembly GCA_966111495.1 of uncultured Achromobacter sp. Lineage (GTDB taxonomy): Bacteria > Pseudomonadota > Gammaproteobacteria > Burkholderiales > Burkholderiaceae_B > Achromobacter. The sequence goes on from CBHWAL010000066.1 coordinate 324, forward strand.
TGCGAGACGCTATCCTGCGCGCCTGTGCATCACTTGGGCAAGACCCTGATCCTGTTCCGCCCGCTGGCCGGCAACATCAAGCCCGCCGCACTGGCCGCCCAGGAACCCGAAGCGCCTGCAAAACGCCGCGCCTCGGAGCCCTACACGCCCAAGAAGCTGGCCGCCGAAGGCAGGACCCTTTCCAAGCGCCCGCGCCGCACCGAATCCGAAGAGCCCGCACCTGCCAAGAAGCGTTACGTCCCCCAGGACGAACTCAACAAGAACGGCAAGCCCATGCGGCCTTCCAACAAGCGCTCCACGGCTGGCGGCCACGGCATTCCGCGCCGCGCCGGTAGCGCGCTGAGCCTGCGCGCCGGAGCCCGCAGCGGCACCAGCCGCAAGACCGCAAAAAGGTAAGTCCAGGCACAAAAACGGGCGCTTTACGCGCCCGGTCCACCATAGCGATCCGCAATGTACCGCGGAATTCAGACGAACGTTGCGTCCGGGCCAGGGTGGTTTGACATTTTTACTGCTTTTGGCGCTTGCGTCAGATGTAACGCACGCCCAGGACTTCGTACTCGCGAACGCCAGCCGGGGCAACGACCTCGACCACATCGCCTTCGCTCTTGCCGATCAGCGCGCGAGCCACGGGGCTGGACACGGAAATCAGGTTGGACTTGATATCAGCTTCGACGTCGCCGACGATCTGATAGGTAACGCGATCGCCCGAATCCAGGTCTTCGATGTCGACGGTAGCGCCAAACACGGCGCGGCCTTCGGCCTCGAGCGAGGACGGGTCGATGAGGTGGGCATTGGAAAGCGTGCCTTCAAGCTCGGCAATCCGGCCCTCGATAAAACCTTGGCGCTCGCGATCGGCATCGTACTCGGCGTTTTCCGACAGATCACCCTGCGCGCGAGCCTCGGCGATCGCGTTGATCACGGCAGGACGTTCGACGGTTTTCAGCCGTTGGAGCTCTTCTTGCAAGCGCTCGGCCCCGCGCACGGTCAAAGGAATGGCAGACATGTCGTTTCCCAAACAAAAAGTAGAAAAACGCCCCGAAGGAGCGTTCTCGGTGAAGGCCGCAGGACCGGCGCGCTTGCCATTGGCTTGCCATTTAATGCTTGGAAAAATCTGGCGAGCGGCGCGGGCGACCAAAACAAAACCCCGGCTCGGGTCGGAACCGGGGCAATCAAAGTCATATTGTGGTCAATCTCGGCGGGAATTGCAAGCCGCCGGAGAAAACGCCCTTTTCGGCGCATTTCGGCGCTGTAACCCGCTAAAACCGGCGATTTCACGCCGAAAAGGCTTTGCGGCCTTGTTCGGCGCGAAAGGCGCCCGAGTGGAGTGCGGGTTTTCCGGGAGGCGCCTGCGCCCGTAATCTACTGGCCGATAGTCTTTGCGCCGCCCGACCCCCGCGTTTACTTCGTCCGGCGCAAGATCGCGTACAGAATGATTGCGCCGAACGTGGCGGTACCGATGCCGCCCAGCGTGAAGTTGCCCAGCTTGATGGTGAAGTCGCCCGCGCCCAGAACCAGCGTGACCGCAGCCACGATGAGGTTGCGGTTGTCGGTGAAATCAACCTGGTTGACCACCCAGATGCGGGCGCCGGCAATGGCAATCAGGCCGAACACCACCACCGACATGCCGCCCAGGACCGGTCCCGGGATCGTCTGGATGAGCGCGCCGAACTTGGGCGAGAAGCCCAGGACGATGGCGATCAGGGCGGCGATCACGAACACCAGCGTCGAATAGATGCGGGTGACCGCCATCACGCCGATGTTCTCGGCGTAGGTGGTGACGCCCGTGCCGCCGACAGCGCCCGACACCATGGTGGCCACGCCGTCGCCGACGAAGGCCCGGCCCAGATAGCGGTCCAGGTCGCGGCCCGTCATGGCGCTGACGGCCTTCACGTGCCCCAGGTTTTCGGCTACCAGGATGATGGCGACCGGCACGATGAGACCCATGGCCTCGGCCTTGAAGACCGGCGCCGCGAAGTGCGGCAGGCCGAACCAGGCGGCCGCCGACACGGCGGTGAAGTCGATGGGCTTGCCCAGACCCAGACCGTTGGCCAGCACGGCGTAAACGACGCAGGCGAGAATCAGGCCGACGAGGATCAGCAGGCGTTGCACCATGCCGCGCGTGTAGACGGCGATGCCGCCGACGCACACGATCGTGACGATGGCCATGGCGCTGTCAAAGCCCGACGCACCCATGGCGCCCTTGGCGGCGATGGGCGCCAGATTCAGGCCGATGACCGCGACGACCGCGCCCGTCACGACGGGCGGCATCAGCGTGTCGATCCAGTTGGCGCCGCCGCCTGCCCGCGCATTGACGATCCACACGATCACGCCGATCAGCGTGTACGCCAGCCCGCAGGCGATGATGGCGCCCAGCGCCACGCCGATATTGGCGTTGGCGCCCCCGCCGGCATAGCCGGTCACCGCGATCACGCCGCCGATGAATGCGAAGCTGGAACCCAGGTAGCTGGGCACGCGTCCGCCCACAAACAGGAAGAAGATCAGCGTGCCGATCCCCGACATCAGGATGGCGACGTTGGGATCGAAGCCCATCAGCAGCGGCGCGAGCACGGTCGAGCCGAACATCGCGACCACGTGCTGAGCGCCCATGGCCACGTTCTTGGGCCAGGACAGCCGTTCATCGGGCGCGATGATGACGCCGGGCTCGGCGTCGTCGGCCAGACGCCAGCGCGGAAAGTAGGAATTGGACATGGATTCCCCGTGGGGTGGTACGGATTAGGGTTTCGGACTGCGAGCGGGCGCCAGTGTAAAGGGGGCCATCGGACGGGGGCAACGTTTAAGTTTTGCCGCCAGATTGCCGTACTAGTGGAAACCCCGAAATCCCAGACAAAGGAACAGTCATGGCGATCAACAGCATCAGCGGCACCTCCCGCATCGGCAGCCTTGCCGACATGTGGGCCGAAAAGATTCAGGCCAACAAGGAAGCGAAGAACGCCTCGGGGCAGGAAGCCGTGTCGGTGAGCGCCGAGGGCAAGATCCGCGTCAACACGCCTGGCGCCTCCAAGGTCGCGACCGCGCAGGCTGCGGAAGAAACCGATAACGAAGACGAATACACCCGCCAGATCAAGGAGTTGCAGAAGCAGCTCAAGCGCATCATGGACCAGATCGCCAAGGTGCAGGCGAGCGGCATGTCGGCCGAGATGAAGGCGCAGCAGGTGATGGCGCTGAACGCGCAGGCCGTGCAGATCCAAGGCCAGATCGCGCAGATCCTGGCGATGCAGGCGCGTGCGGCCAAAAGCGGCGGCGGGTCCCAGGGCACTGGCGTCTCGGCCCAGGCCTGATCCAGCGAGCATGGCGGTGCCGTCACTGATGGCGCGCATCAAAATTTCTGATTGGACGCTTGGCGGGCGTGCCGGTACTGTCTCCAGACAAATCTAAAACCACGGAGACAAACCATGCACGCTATGCGCACAGCCCTGGCGGGAGCGCTGTTGGCCGTTTGCGCGGCGCCGGCCCTGGCCGGCACCGTCACGGTGATCACGTCGTTCCCCAAGGACCTGACCCAGGCCTACAAGACCGCCTTCGAGAAAGCCAATCCCGGCATCACGCTGGAAATCCTGAACAAGAACACGGTGTCGGGCATCGCCTTCGTGCGCGAGACGCCGGCGGGTCAGCGCCCCGAGGTCTTCTGGGCGAGCGCGCCGGATGCGTTCGAGGTGCTGGGACGCGACAAGCTGCTGGCCAAGTCGGCCGACATCGCGAACAAGGACGTGCCGGACAAGATCGGCAGCTATCCCATCAACGACCCGGGCGGCATGTACCTGGGTCAGGCGCTGGCGGGCTACGGCATCATCTACAACACCCGGTACATCGCGGCGCACAAGATTCCCGCGCCCGTTGAGTGGAAGGACCTGCTGTCGCCCAAGTGGTTCGGCCACGTGGGCATCACGTCGCCGTCGCGCTCCGGCACCATGCACCTGACCGTGGAAACCATTCTGCAAGGCGAAGGTTGGGATGACGGCTGGAACACGCTGCTGCGCATGTCGGGCAACAGCAGCGCCGTCACCGAACGCTCGTTCGGCGTGCCGGACGGCGTGAACAACGGCCAGTTCGGCGCCGGACCGGTCATCGACTTTTTTGGGCTGTCGAGCAAGTATTCCAAGTTCCCCGTCGAGTTTGTCTACCCATCCGAGACGGCCATCGTCCCGGCGAACATCGCGCTGATCGAGGGCGCCAAAAACACCGAGGAAGGCAAGAAGTTCATCGCCTTCACACTGAGCCAGGCGGGCCAGGAGCTGCTGTTGGAGCCGAAGATCTCGCGGCTGCCGGTGCTGCCTTATTCTGCGCTGGCCGGCAAAATTCCGGCGGGCTATCCCGACCCGGCGGAAATCGCCAAGCGCAGCAAGGTCCATTTCGACGCGGACCTGTCGCAGACGCGCTACTACGTCGTGCAGTCGCTGTACGACCAGACCGTCACGTTCCGCTTGAAGGAATTGCAGGCGGCCACCAAGGCGATCTACGACGCCGAGGCCAAGCTGGGCGACAAGGCCAAGAGCGGCAAGGCCGCGGAATTGCTGGGCGAGGCACGCAGGCTGGCCTGGGCGCCGCTGGTCGACAGCAAGATGGCCGCCGACCCCGCGTTCCTGGCGATCTTTGCCGGCAACAAGAAGGACGCGGCCGTCAACCAGCAGATCACGAAGCTTGAAGGCGAGTGGAATGGCCGCGCGCGCGCCAACTACGAAGAAGCCGTAAAGCTGGCACGGCAAGCCGCCGCGCTCTGATCGTCTGAATGCGCTGAACCCGGCCGGCGGGCTTGCCCCGTCCGCCGGGGGCCGCGCCTGTCTTCTGGCAACGATATTCGGGAATCTCGATGAATCATTCGAGCCATTCGCGCCTGCCCGCCGGCCCGGTCTTGGCGGCGCTGCTGGTGTTCGGCTTTCTGCTGCTTTTCCTGGCCGTGCCGGTGGGCACGGTTTTTCACAGCGCGTTCGTCAACGCTGACGGCAGCTTCACCACCGGCCACTTCGGCGCGTTTTTCAACCAGCCGTTGATGCGGGAAGCGTTCTTCAACAGCCTGTACGTGGCTGGTTGGTCGGCGCTGCTGGCCTCGCTGATTGCGGTGCCGCTGGCGTACTTCACCGTGCGCTTCGATTTTCGCGGCGCGCTGCTGATCCAGACGCTGGGCGTGCTGCCGCTCATCATGCCGCCCTTCGTGGGCGCGGTGGCCATGCAGCTGATCTTTGGCCGTTCGGGCAGCGTGAACCTGCTGCTCAACGACTGGTTCGGCTTCACGATTCCGTTCATGGAAGGACTGAACGGCGTCATCTTCGTTGAAGCCATCCACTATTTCCCGTTCATTCTGATGAACCTGGTGGTGGCGCTGCGCAACATCGACGGCGCCATGGAAGAGGCGGCGTTCAACCTGGGCTCGCGCGGGTTCCGGCTGTTTCGCCGCGTGATCTTTCCGCTGGCCCTGCCCGGCTACGTGGCGGGTGCGTCGCTGGTGTTTGTGAAGGTTTTCGACGACCTGGGCACGCCGCTGGTGCTGGGCACGACCAACATGCTGGCGCCGCAAGCTTACCTGCGCATCACGCAGGTAGGACTGGAGGATCCGCTGGGTTACGTGATCAGCGTGATCATGGTGGGCTTTTCGATCCTGGCGCTGTGGCTGTCGGCGCGCGTGCTCAAGGGGCGCGACTACTCCACGCTGCAGAAGGGCGGCAATTCCATTCAGAAGCGCAAGCTGGGGCCCATGGAAAGCGTGCTGGCCTATGGCTGGATCATCCTGGTGCTGCTGCTGGTGCTGTCGCCGCATATAGGCGTGCTGCTGCTGTCGCTGGCCAGCGTCTGGAGCTATGCGCCGCTGCCGGACGGATACACGCTGGCGCACTATTCCGCCGTATTCTCGGAATCGCAGGGCATGATCGCCAACACGCTGCTGTATTGCGGCCTTGCCGCGGGTATCGACGTGATCCTGGGCACCGCGATCGCGTACCTGATGCTGCGCACCCGGCTGCCAGCGCGCCAGTGGCTGGATTTCCTGGCGTCCGCCGCGCTGGCGATTCCCGGCATCGTGCTGGCCATCGGCTTTCTGCGTACCTTCCGCGGCATCGAGCTGCCGGGCACCGGGACGATGCTGACGTCGTCGTGGATCATCATCATGCTTGCGTATTCCGTGCGCCGGTTGCCATACGCGCTGCGCTCGTGCGTGGCGGCGTTGCAGCAGATCCATGTGTCGCTCGAAGAGGCGGCCCAGTCGCTGGGCGCCACGCGCATGAGCACGATCCGGCGCGTGGTGGTGCCGCTGATGGCGGGCGGCATGCTGGCCGGCTTCGTGACCAGCTTCGTGACGGCCGCCGTGGAACTATCGGCCACCATAATGCTGGTGACCAAGGACAGCCAGGCGCCCATGAGCTACGGCATCTATCTGTACATGCAAAGCGCTGCGGGCCGCGGGCCGGGCGCCGCGCTCGGCGTCCTGGCGGTGGTCGCCGTGGGCATCGGCACATACGTATCGCACCTGCTGGTGGACCGCGCATCGAAGCGCCAGCAACCGGCGCGCAATGAAGGGGAATCCGCATGAAGAAAGTCAGCGTCGAATGCCGCAACATCCAGCTCTCTTACGGCAAGACTGAAGTGCTGAAGGATGTCAGCATCAGCATCGAGCCGGGCGAATTCTTTGCGCTGCTCGGGCCGTCAGGGTCGGGCAAATCCACCCTGCTGCGGCTGATCGCAGGATTCAACCGGCACAGCGCGGGGCAGTTGCTGGTGGACGGCAAGGACATCAGCGGCACCCCGCCCTGGCATCGGAACATCGGCATGGTGTTCCAGAACTATGCGCTGTGGCCGCACATGACGGTGTGGGACAACGTGGCGTTCGGCCTGGTCGAGCGCAAGCTGCCGCGCGCCGAGATCCGCACCAAGGTGGAAGCCGCGCTCGATCTGGTGGGGCTGTCGCAATATGCCAAGCGGCGTCCCAACCAGCTTTCGGGCGGGCAGCAGCAGCGCGTGGCGCTGGCACGCACCATCGTGATCGAACCGCAGGTGCTGCTGCTCGACGAGCCGCTGTCCAACCTGGACAAGAAGCTGCGCGTGCAGATGCGGCAGGATCTCCTGAGCCTGCAGCGCCGCCTGGGCATCACGACGATCTTCGTCACGCACGATCAGGAAGAAGCCATGACTACGGCCGACCGGATGGCGGTGCTGGATCACGGCGTGGTGCAGCAGATTGGCGCGCCCAGCACGCTGTTCGACTATCCGGTGAACCGCTTCGTGGCGAATTTCGTGGGCACGATGAACGTACTGGAAGGCAATGTGCGCGAGCGCACCAGCAGCAGCGTGACGCTGGCGGTGGATGGCGTGGGCGACCTGCATCTGCCGCTGACGGGCGACGCGCCCGCAGCCACGCGGCTGGCGGCGAGCTTTCGGCCCCACACGGTGCAGATCGAGATGGCGGACGGCCTGGGCGATGCGCGCTATGTCTGGCTGCCGGGCATCGTGGAAAGCAGCGAGTTTCTGGGCGAGTTCACGCGCTATCAGGTGCAGGTCGGCGAACAGCGGCTGACGGCCGACCAGGCGCATCTGGCCGGGCTGTCGCCATTTCCGGCGGGCGCCCCGGTGTCGGTGGGATTGGAGCCGACACAGGTGCGGCTGCTGGCGGCCTGACCTACACTCGCGGCCATGGAAATCTACCAGATTCGCGCCTTCGTCACGGTCGCCCGGCTGGGCAACCTGACGAAGGCGGCCGAGGCGCTGTCCCTGACGCAGCCCGCCGTGACCGCGCAGATCAAGGCGCTGGAGCAGAGCCTGGGCGTGGCGCTGTTCGACCGCAACGGCGGCCGTCTGGCCCTGGCCAAGGCGGGCGAAGTGCTGCTGCCCACGGCGGAATCGCTGCTGGTGCTGGGCGCGCAGTTCAGGTCCGAGGCGCAGCAATTACAGGGCAACCTGCATGGCGTCGTCGAACTGGGCGTGCCCAGCGAAAAACCCGATTTCCTGCGCCTCGGCGAGCTGGCCTCGGCCGTCACGCAGCGCCTGCCGCTGGTTGAGCTGAAGACGCAGACCCAGCCCGCGGCGGCGCTGGCCGAACAGGTCAGCACCGGCCGCCTGCCCGCCGCGCTGACCATCGCGGCCAACGCGCCGCGCGGCGTGCTGTGGCAGCCGCTGCGCAGCGTGCGCTATCGGATTGCGATGCCCGCCGAGCATGCCGCGGTACTCAAACGCGGCGGCTGGCGCGAGGTCGCGCAACTGCCGTGGCTGGACGGTCAGTCCGGCAGCCACACGCATCTGTTGCTGCGCGATATGTTTGAACGTCACGGGCTGTCGCCGCGCATCGTCATGCAGAACGACGACCAGGCGAACATGGATGCGCTGGTGCGGGCCGGTGCGGGCTGCGCGCTATTGCGCGAGGAAACCGCACTTGCGGGCGCCGCGTCCAGCGACTTCATCGTGTGGGGCCAGGCGCGCGTGGACGCGGTGCTGGGCTTCATGCTGCCTTACGAACGCGCTAGCGAGCCCGCGCTGGTCGCGTTAAGCTCGATCATTCAAGCCATCTGGAAGCCGCGCACGCCCATCGCGCCGGTCCAGGCATAAGGCTCAATCCCCGCAACAAGACTGCAATGACTGAAATCTGGTTCATCCGCCACGGCGAAACCGACTGGAATCGCCAGCGGCGCCTGCAAGGCTGGCAAGACATTCCCCTGAACGAATTCGGCGTCAACCAGGCCAGCCTGCTGGCCGCGCGCCTGCACGAAGAGGCAAAGCACACGCCGATCCATGCGATCTACAGCAGCGACCTGCAACGCGCGCACGCGACCGCCCTGCCCGTGTCCGAGCAGCTCGGCCTGCGCGTGCGCGTGGAACCGGGCATCCGCGAGCGGGGTTTCGGCGTGCTGGAAGGCTTGGACCACGAGCGCATCGACGTGCTGGCGCCGGAAGCCGCAGCGGCGTGGAAGAGCCGCGATCCGTTGCGCCCGCTGGACGGCGGCGAATCGCTCGGCCAGTTCCAGTCGCGCGTCATCAGCACGGTGGACGATATTGCCAGCCGCCACGAGGGCGAACGCATCCTGCTGTTCACCCACGGCGGCGTGCTGGACATCATCTGGCGCCATGCGTCGGGCGTCCCGCTGAACGCGCCGCGCGACGCGGCGCTGCTCAATGTCAGCATCAACCGGGTGGGCGTGGACGGCCGCAAGTGGGAGGTGCTGGACTGGGGCGATGTAACGCACATTGCCGCCGAAGTGGGCGACGACGTGGTGCCTTAAGGCGCTGCCTGCCTCATGCCGTCTTGCGCGGTTTGCGGGGGGCGTTGCGGGCGAGTTTGTCGTAGACGGCGTTGGGCAGCAGGCGCATCAGCTTGGCCACAACGCCCATTTGCCACGGGATCACGGTGTAGCTGGTCCCCTTGCCGATCGCCGCGTGCGCGCGCGATGCGAAGGCGTCCGCTTCCATCAGGAAAGGCATCGAGTACGGGTTGTGTGCCGTCATGGCCGTCTTGATGTAGCCGGGCGCAATGGTCACCACGCTGATGCCTTGCGCGGCCAGTTCCAGCCGCAGGCTTTCGCAATAGGTCACCACCGCCGATTTGGACGCGCTGTAAGCGCCCGCGCCGGGCAGGCCGCGTATGCCTGCCACGCTGGCAATGCCGACCAGGCGCCCTGCCCCCGCCGCGCGCATCGGCGCGATGAAGGGTTCGAACGTGGACACGGTCGCCAGCAGGTTGGTGTCGACAATGGCCTTGAAGACGTCGAAATCCTCGCCGTGGTCGGTCAGCGTGCCGGCGCTGATGCCGGCGCTGGCGATGACCACGTCCACCCTACCCTGGCAGAACGCGATGAAGTCCTGCGCCGCAGCGTGCAGCGCCGCACGGTCGCGCACGTCCACGGCGTAGCATCGGTGATCGCCGGGCAGGCTGTCCGCCAGTTCGCGCAGGGCGTCTTCGCGGCGGCCCAGCAAGCCCAGCGTGGCGCCTTTGGCCGCGTACTGCGCTGCCAGAGCGCGGCCAAGTCCGCTGCTTGCGCCGGTGATAAAGACTCTGTCCATGTCATGACCTGCCAGTTATCGCGTTGCAAAAAATTAGGGCACGCTTACGCGTGCCCTAATTGTGACCTGCCGGCTTACTTCTGCAGGGAAGCGTGAAGCTCTTGCAGCGGGTACACCTGCAGGCCGAGGCCTTGGCGCAGATACTGCATGCCTTCAACCGCGGCGCGGGCGCCGGCGATGGTCGTGAAGAAGGTCACGCGGGCGGCCAGCGCCTGAGTGCGGATGGTGCGCGAGTCGACGATGGCGTTGCGGCGTTCTTCGACGGTGTTGATGACCAGCGAGATTTCGCCGTTCTTGACCATGTCGACGATGTGCGGGCGGCCTTCGGTGACCTTGTTGACCACCTGCACCGGAATGCCGGCGGCTTCGATCTCGGCGGCCGTGCCACGCGTGGCGACCAGCTTGAAGCCCAAAGCGTGCAGGCCGCGCGCCACTTCAACGGCGCGGGGCTTGTCCTGGTTCTTGACGCTGATGAACACCGTGCCGGATTCCGGCAGGCGCACGCTGGCGGCAAGCTGCGACTTCACGAAGGCTTCGCCGAAGCTCATGCCCACGCCCATCACTTCGCCGGTCGACTTCATTTCCGGTCCGAGGATGGTGTCCACGCCCGGGAACTTGACGAACGGGAACACGGCTTCCTTGACCGAGAAGTAAGGAGGCACGACTTCCTTCGTGATGCCTTGCGCGGCCAGGGTCTGGCCGGCCATGGCGCGCGCGGCGATCTTGGCAAGCTGCAGACCGGTGGCTTTGGAGACGTAAGGCACCGTGCGCGAGGCGCGCGGGTTCACTTCCAGCACGTAGACGTCGCCGCCCTGGATGGCGAACTGCACGTTCATCAGACCGCTGACGTTCAGCGCCTTGGCCATCATCGTGGTCTGGCGCTTGATCTCGGCGATGACTTCCGCCGACAGCGAGTAAGGCGGCAGGCTGCACGCCGAGTCGCCCGAGTGCACGCCGGCCTGCTCGATGTGTTCCATGACGCCGCCGATGAAGACGGTTTCACCGTCGGCCAGGCAGTCCACGTCGACTTCGGTGGCGTTGTTCAGGAAGCGGTCCAGCAGCACGGGCGAGTCATTGCTGACCTTCACGGCCTCGCGCATGTAGCGCTCAAGATCCTGCTGCTCGTGCACGATTTCCATGGCGCGGCCGCCCAGCACGTAGCTGGGACGCACGACCAGCGGATAGCCGATTTCGGTGGCGTGGGCCAGGGCCTCGCCTTCGGTGCGCGCGGTGCGGTTGGGCGGCTGACGCAGGCCGAGCTTGTTGAGCAGCTTCTGGAAGCGCTCGCGGTCTTCGGCGACGTCGATGGATTCGGGGCTGGTGCCGATGATGGGCACGCCGTTGGCTTCCAGGGCGCGCGCCAGCTTCAGCGGGGTCTGGCCGCCGTACTGGACGATCATGCCGACCGGGTTTTCCTTGTGGACGATTTCCAGCACGTCTTCGAGCGTCAGCGGCTCGAAGTACAGACGGTCGGACGTGTCGTAGTCGGTGGACACGGTTTCCGGGTTGCAGTTGACCATGATGGTCTCGTACCCGTCGTCGCGCAGCGCCAGCGCGGCATGCACGCAGCAGTAGTCGAATTCAATGCCCTGGCCGATACGGTTCGGGCCACCGCCCAGCACCACGATCTTTTTGCGATCGGTGGGCGCGGATTCGCACTCTTCCTCGTACGTGGAGTACATGTAGGCGGTGCGGGTGGCGAATTCGGCGGCGCAGGTGTCGACACGCTTGTAGACCGGGCGCACGTTGAGCTGGTGGCGCAGCTTGCGCACTTCAGATTCAACCGAGTCCAGCAGGAACGCAAGGCGGCGATCGGAGAAACCGCGGCGCTTCAGTTCGAACAGCGTGGCGTAGTCAAGATCGGCCAGCGTCTTTTGCTCGAGCGCCAGCTCGATGTCGACGATTTCCTTGATTTGCGAGAGGAACCACGGGTCGATGTGCGTGATGTTGTGCACTTCGTCCAGCGAGAAGCCTTGCGCGAAGGCGTCGCCCACGTACCAGATGCGTTCCGGACCGGGTTCGCCGAGTTCGACCTGCAGCTTCTCGCGGTCGGTGGTCTTCTGGTTCAGGCCGTCGACGCCGACTTCCAGGCCGCGCAGCGCCTTCTGAAACGATTCCTGGAAGGTGCGGCCGATGGCCATGACTTCACCCACGGACTTCATCTGGGTCGTCAGGCGCGCGTCGGCGGTGGGGAATTTTTCGAACGCGAAACGCGGCACCTTGGTGACCACGTAGTCGATCGTGGGCTCGAACGAAGCCGGCGTGGCGCCGCCGGTGATTTCGTTGCGCAGCTCGTCCAGCGTGTAGCCCACGGCCAGGCGCGCGGCGACCTTGGCGATGGGAAAGCCCGTGGCCTTGGAGGCCAGCGCCGACGAACGCGACACGCGCGGGTTCATCTCGATGACGATCATGCGGC
>CBHWAL010000067.1:0-12716 GCA_966111495.1 uncultured Achromobacter sp.
GTGCTGAGCAAGCCGCGCGCGTGGCTGCTGGCGCACGACACCGATGCGCTGGCGCCGGAGGCGGCGGCGGCGTATGAGGCCCTGGCGCTACGACGGCTGGCCGGGGAGCCCATGGCCTATCTGCTGGGCCATCGCGAGTTCATGGGACACCGGTTCCGCGTGACGCCCGACGTGCTGATTCCGCGTCCCGATACCGAGGTGCTGGTGGAAACCGCGCTGGAGTGCATTGATGGCGTCACCGGGCCGATGGTGCTGGACCTGGGCACGGGCAGCGGTGCGATCGCGGTGTCGATTGCGCTGGCGCGGCGCGATGCGCGGGTGATGGCGTCGGACGTCAGCCCGGCCGCGCTGGCCGTCGCTGCCGCGAATGCCTGGGATTTGGCCGCCGCCGTGCGTTTTGTGGAAGGAAGCTGGTACGCGGCCGTGCCGGCCGGCGAAGGCTTTGATCTGATCGTGTCCAATCCGCCGTATGTGGCCAGCGACGATCCGCACCTGGGTCAGGGCGACCTGCGCTTTGAGCCGCGCGGGGCGTTGACTGACGGCGCGGGCGGGCTGGAGGATCTGGCGCGCATTGTCCAGGGCGCTGGCGGCCATTTGAAGCCGGGCGGTGCGCTGTGGATGGAGCACGGGTGGGATCAGGCGGAGCAGGTGCGCGACATGTTGCGCCAGGCCGGATTCGAAGACGTCCACAGCCGCCAGGACCTGGCGGGCATCGAGCGGATTTCGGGCGGTCGTTTGCCGATTGCAGGTGTCTGACACCCCGCGATGCGCCCGTTCAAGGCGTAGGGAATCTCGTTGGGGTGTCAGACACCTGGACTGTCAGCCGATGGCGGGTGTCTGACACCTGCCAGCGCAGCTCACAGCCCGATATTTGCTGTTGCATTTGCCCCGGATATACCGGCGCCGCGCCGGGGTAATCGGGCGCTTTTCCCGGCTGTACCTATAATTGACCCATTCCGTTTTGCCTGTCCAAGAGACCACCATGAGCGACGTTCAAGAATTCATCCGCGAAACCGTTACCCAGCACCCCGTCGTGCTGTTCATGAAGGGCACCGCCCAGTTCCCGCAATGCGGGTTCTCCGGCAAGGCCATTCAAATCCTGAAAGGCTGTGGCGTGAAGAAGCTGGTCACGGTCAACGTGCTCGAGGACGACGAAGTCCGCCAGGGCATCAAGGAATTCTCCAGCTGGCCCACCATTCCGCAGTTGTACGTGTCGGGCGAATTCATCGGCGGCTCGGACATCATGAATGAAATGAACGAGTCCGGCGAACTGAAGACGCTGCTGGAGCAATCCGGCGCCACGGCTTAACGCCATCATGCGGCGGCTCGTCGTCGGCATCACGGGCGCCACCGGCGCGCTCTATGCGGTGCGCATGCTGCAGGCGCTGCGCAACGTCGAAGACGTCGAGACGCATCTGGTGGTGTCCGCTTCTGGCGTGCTGAACATCAAGCATGAGCTCGATGTCAGCCGCCAGGACGTCTATGCGCTGGCAGACCACGTGCACAGCATTCGCGACGTGGGCGCCACGCTGGCCAGCGGCGCGTTCCAGACCGCGGGCATGGTGATCGTGCCGTGCTCCATGCGCACGCTGGCGGCGGTGGCGCATGGCCTGTCCGACAACCTCATCACGCGCGCCGCCGACGTCACGCTCAAAGAGCGCCGCCGCCTGTTGATGATGGTGCGCGAGACGCCGTTCAATCTGGCTCACCTGCGCAACATGACGGCCGTGACCGAAATGGGCGGCATCGTGTTTCCGCCGCTGCCGGCGTTCTATCACCGGCCCAAGTCCATCGAGGAAATGGTGGACCACACCGTGGCCCGCGTCCTGGAAATGTTCGACATCGTCGTGCCTGGTCCGCACTGGGAAGGGACGTAGGCGGGTCTTATTCGACCAGCCCCATTCCGTTCAGCGCGGCCAGATTCTCCGGCCATTTGCGCGCTCGCGCGTTCTGCAGTTCGATGCGGGCCCAGGCCATCCATCCGGCCCATTCAATCCGCTTGTCCCACGCGGTGCCCCACGCCTGAAGCGCGGCCAGTCCCGCGCCGGCGTGCCGCTCCGCGGCCTCGAAGTCGCCGGCCGTCAACGCCAGTTGCGCCAGCAACAGGCGGGGCTCGCCCACCCACGGATTGTGCTCCACCGCCGCTTCCAGCATGTGCCGCGCGCTGTCCATTTCGGTCAGCGGGTGCATGCGGGTGATGACCTGCCAATACAGCGCGCTGGCGGCCGCTTCGTCGCGCGGGCTGAGCGTGGAGCGGCAGTGGTCGAAGGCGGGCGGGATGGGAATGCCGGTGTCCTGCGCCATGCGCGAGAGCGGCGCCAGCAGATGCGACAGCATCGACAGGATGTTCGACGGCGGCTTGAGCGGGCCCGGCCACAGCGACGACGCCCAGTTCGTTTTCAAATCGCGGCGCTGCTGCTGCGGATAGCCCGCAAAGATCTCGTCCTGCCAGCTATGCCATTGCTCGCCGATGTCGGCGGCGGAGACGACGGTGAACGCCGCGACCTGGCGCGGCGTGAGGGTAAAGACCTGCCCATCGGCGCCTTCCAGCGTCAGGCCTTCCGGTCCCGTACCCTGGCCTTGCAGGATGGCCTGCACGAACCGCGTGCGCGGCATCGCGCAAAACAGGCTGACCCATTCTTCGGCTTCGGTGCCCAGCACGTCGCGCAGCGTGTTGCGCTCGCGTTCGCGGTCAAACAGGGTGAGGTCCACGTATTCGTTGCCGTAGACGCTGTGGAATAGGCCCAGGAGGCGCACTTCGCGCGGCTGGTTCCAGAGCGCCAGCGTGCGGTAGACGCCCAGCAGGTGATGCTTGAACGTGCCGGCCTTGTGCCAGTCTTCGCCCGCGCTGCGCGCGAACAGCAGGTCGAGCAGGGCCGGCAGATCGGCGTCGACGGCGGCGTAGTGGTCGGCCAGCAGCGCACGCGCGTGCGGGTGGAGTTCGGGGGTGGTGGACATGGTTGGCGGGCTGGGTGGATGAAAGCAGGCTCTATTGTGTCCGCATGCGCCGGCGCTGTCATTGCGGGGTTTATATCGAAATTCGCATATCAATATGAATATTGATCGCTTCCGGTTTTGAAGCGGCGTAACTAGAATCCGGAGGCATTGTTCCAACCCTAAATCGTTTAAACCTGTAGAGACTTCCATGCGCCTTCGCCATTCCCTCGCCGTTTTCGCCACCGTTCTTGGATTTGCCGGCACCTCGGCGATGGCGCAGGACGCCGAGCTGAAAGTGGGCGTCACGGTCGGCCCGCACGCGCAGATCGGCGAAGTCGTGCAGCAGGTTGCCGCCAAGCAGGGCCTGAAGGTCAAGCTGATCGAGTTCAGCGACTTCATCCAGCCGAACGCCGCGCTGGACGCCAAGGAGCTGGACGTGAACATCTACCAGCACAAGCCTTTCCTGGAGTCGCAGAACAAGGCGCGCGGCTACAAGCTGGTGCCGGTGGCGACCGCGGTGGTGCAGCAGATGGGCATCTACTCCAAGCGCGTGAAGTCGCTGGACGATCTGCCGCAAGGCGGCAAGGTGGCCATCCCCAATGACCCGACCAACGGCGCCCGCGCGCTGCTGGTGCTGCAGGCCGCCAAGCTGATCAAGCTGAAGGACGGCGTGACGGTGACGGCGTCGATCTTCGATATCGCCGAGAACCCCAAGAATCTGAAGTTCGTCGAGATCGAGGCCGCGCAACTGCCGCACTCGCTCAAGGACGTGGACGCCGCCGCCGTGAATTCCGCCTACGCGATCCCCGCCGGCCTGTCGCCCGCCAAGGACGCGCTGGTGCTGGAAAGCAAGGACGCGCCGTTTGCGCCTGTCGTCATCGCCGCGCGCGAAGACAACAAGAACGATCCGCGCATCGCGCGCTTCATCAAGGCCTACCAGTCCGACGAGGTGAAAGCCTTTGTCGCCAAGCAGTTCCCCGGCGCTTACACGACCTCCTGGTAAGCCGGCTAGCGAGGTTTGCGATGCCGGACGCGCGCCGTCTGTCGTCCGTCAGCCCGCGCATCCGCGCGCGCGAGCCACGTCTGAACCTCTTCCTCCAATCCCTCCTGCAGCAACTGCGCCGGTGCGCTCATGGCCCGGTCGCGCGACCACACCACCGCCAGCACCGGATCCTCCAGCGCCAGCAGTTGGCGCGCCACCAGGCCCTGTCGTTCGGCGTAATGCGCGCCCAGGCTTTCGACGATGGCGACGCCCAGCCCCTCTGCAGCCAGCGCACACGCGGCTGACGACTGCGCCGCTTCGATGATCGGGCGATAGGGTAGCCCGCGCGCCTCCAGCGCCTGGCGCGTCGCGCGGCCCGCGGGCATCGCGGGGGCCAGCACGATCGGTCCCGCCTCGGCCACCTCGTCCAGCGTTAGCGTGGCTCTCTTCGCCCACGGATGGTCCTTGGACATGACCGCATGCAGTCCCAACGGCGCGAGCCGCAGGCTGGACACGCGGTCGATATCGGGGGGCGAGCCGATGATGATGCCCAGGTCGATGCGGTGGTCCACCGCCATCTCGATGATTTCCAGCGCGGTGCCGGCGCGCACGGTCACGGCTACCGCCGGATGCGCGCGGCGCACGCCGGCCAGGGCCGGGGGCAGCAGGCTGGACGCGGCGATGGCGACGGCGCCCACGTCCAATCGCGCCAACGCACCCTGGCGGATGTCGACGGCCAGCCGGTCCACGGCCTCGATGCCGGCCAGCGCATTGAGCACCTCGGGTATCAGCGCGCGGCCCTGGCTGGTCAGGTGAAGCCGCCGGTTCTCGCGGCTGAACAGTGCAAAACCCAGTCGCGTTTCCATGTCGCGCAAGAGCGCGCTGGCGGCGGGCTGCGTCATGTTGACTGAGGCGGCCGCGGCGGTGACGGTGTCGAGCCGGTACATGGCGCGCAATAGCAGCAATTCACGGCGATTGAACATATGAAATTCATATGGAAATAGTCAATTCATCTATTTGACCATATGAACAGGCGGCCGCCAGAATAGCCCATCGCATCCTGCATTCCGCATCTCGACGCCATGCCCGCCAACACCATCGTTTCCGTCACCTGCATTCCCTTGCGCCTGCCGTTCCATCACTGGAACCCGTCGCCCCTGTTTGCCGGCCGCCCGCGCGACAAGCTGGACAGCGCGCTGGTGCGCGTGCAGACCGAAGACGGCACGGTGGCGTGGGGCGAGTCGTATTGCGTGGAGCCGCGCGCCTTGCCCGCCATCTTCGAGACGCTGATCGCGCCGCTGGCCTGCGGGCGCGACGCGGACGACGACACCCTGTTGCCAAGCATGCAGCGCACGCTGCACAACCTGGGACGGTCCGGTCCCGTGGTGCACGCGCTGGCCGGGCTGGACATCGCGCTGTGGGATCTGCGCGCCAAGCGTGCAGGCGTGCCGTTGTACGAGTTGCTAGGCGGCAAGCGCCGCGAGCGGGTGCGCGTGTATGCGTCGCTGCTGCAGTATTACGGCAACGCCGAGCGCCTGGACGCCGTGACCACGCGCGCGCTGAATGAAGGCTATACCGAGATCAAGCTGCACGAGCGCACCGCCGACGCGCTGGCCGCCGTGCGCCGCAGCACGGGGCCCGGCGTGCCGATCATGGTGGACACGAATTGCGCGTGGCTGCCGGGCGAAGCCGAAGCCGCCATCGCGGCCATGCGCCCGCATGATCCGTTCTGGATCGAAGAACCCTTGTGGCCGCCGGAAGACGATCGCGCGCTGGCTCGCTTGAAGCAGGCTTGCGGCATTCCCCTGGCCGTGGGCGAGAACGCCAGCAGCGCCACCGATCTGGAGCGCGTGGTGGACACGCAAGCCGCGCAGTACGTGCAGCCCAGCGTCATTAAGTTGGGTTTGACCGCCGCGTGGCGGATTGCACAGAAGTGCGTGGGTACAAACGTCATCTGCGCGCCGCAGGTGGCGTTCTTTGGCCCCGGCTATCTCGCCAGCCTGCACCTGATTGCCGCGCAACAGACCGAGGTATCGCTGGAACGCCTATATGTCGAACTGGCGCACGTGCCGTACGGAAAGCGCGTGCCGATCGAGAATGGGTGGGTCAACGTGCCGGACGGGCCGGGGCTGGGCGCGGATCCGGAAGCGGAACTTGCCGAGGGCCGGTACAGCGCCTGACACACCGCCAAGAAGCTACAGGCCCACAGAGGCCGCAAAGAACATGAACCAGGAGACAAAGACATGCACGCATCGCGCAGAGCGTTTCTGATCAACAGCGCCGCCATGGCAGCGGGTGCCGCCGTGTTGCCGTGGTCCTTCGCGGCACGCGCCACGCAGTACCCGGACAAGGCGGTCCGCCTGTATATCCCGTATCCGCCGGGCGCGGCGACCGACACGTTGGGCCGCATGGCGGGTCAGGTGTATGCCGAGGCGCTGGGCCAGCCCTTTGTCGTGGAAAACCGCGGCGGTGGCGGCACCACGATCGGCACGCGCGCGCTGGCGGTGTCGGCGCCTGACGGCTACACCATCGGCATGGTCGACTCCACGTTCACCATCAATCCCGCGCTGCTGGGCGAGCGCCAGCCGTACGACGCCATCAAGGACTTCGCGCCGATCTCGCTGATGGCGACGGCGCCCTTTGTGATGGTGGTGCACCCGTCGGTCAAGGCGACCGACATTGCGTCGTTCCTGGCGCTGGCCAAGGCGCAGCCGGGCACGTTGTCGTTCGGGTCGGCCGGTGTGGGCAGCGGCCCGCATCTGGCCGGCGAGCAACTGCGCCAGCAGGCGGGCGTGGATGTGCTGCACGTGCCTTACCGCGGCGGCGGCACCGTGATCACCGATCTCTTGGGCGGGCAGGTGCAGTTCGGCTTTGCCACCGTGCCCACGCTGCTCGAACACATCAAAGCCGGCAAGCTGCGCGCGCTGGCGGTCACCAGCCCGCAACGCACGAGTCAGTTGCCCGACGTGCCGACGTTTGCCGAGGCGGGGCTGCCCGGTGTGGATATCTCGCCGCTGTTTGGCGTCATTGCGCCGGCCGGCGTGCCCGAGCCGATCATCGAACGTCTGTCGCAGACGCTGGGCGAATCCGTGCGCAACGGCGCGCTGAGCGACAAGCTGGCCGGGCTGGGTTTTCAGCCGGTTGGCAGCACGCCGGCGGAGTTCGCAAAGCGCATCCGTGACGACGTGGCCAAGTGGACCGCCGTGGTCCAGCGCGGCAACATCAAAGCCGAGTAACACTGCGGATCAGGCGTACTTGCCCGTCAGGCCGCCGTCCACGAGCAGCTCGGTGCCGGTGATATAGGACGCATCATCTGACGCCAGGAAGGCAACCGCATTGGCGACTTCCCACGGCGTACCCATGCGTCCCATCGGCACCTGCCGGTCGCGCGCCGCGCGCGCGGCGTCCAGGTCGTTCGCATCGAACATCTTGGCGACGTTGCCGGCGACGCGGGGTGTATCGATGAGTCCGGGAATGACCGTGTTCACGCGGATGCGGTCGGCGGCGTATTGCTGCGCGGCCATGCGCGCAAAGTGAATGACCGCGGCCTTGCTGACGCTGTACGCCAGATGCGGATAGCCGGTGTACCGGATGCCCGCAATGGAAGAGACGGCCACGATGGCGCCGCCACCCTGCGCGCGCATGACGGGCGCCAGCAGGCGCGTGGCGATCAGCAGACTGGTCACGTTCACCTGCTGGATGCGGTCCCAGTCCGCGATCGAGATGTCTTCGGGGCCGCCGACCTTGCCGATGCCTGCGTTGGCCTGCAGGATGTCGATGCGGCCAAAGCGGCTCAACGCTGCGTCGACTGCCGCCTGCATCGCGTCCGGATCGGCCACATCGGCCTGCACCGCCAGCGCGCTGCCGCCGGCCGATTCGACTTCATGCGCGGCCTCTTCGGCGGCAGTCAGGTTGGCGTCCAGCGCGATGATGGCCGCACCCTGGCGCGCCAGCGTCACGCAGCTGGCCTTGCCGATGCTCCAGCCGGGGGCCGACGTGCCGGCGCCTGCCACCAGCGCCACCTTGCCGGCAAGGCGTGCATGGGAATGGGGGGCGCCAGATCCCGCGCTCACGATTGCCCGCCGTCTTGCTGATGGGTCCTGCCCTTGCCTACGTACGGAATGGCGTGGTCGATGGTTTCCCAGATGTACCGCCCGGAAGGACTTTGCTGCTCTTCGGCCACGTGGGACACCAGGCCCGCCGCGCGCGAGATCACGGCAAAGCCGCGCATCAGATCGGTCGGCACGCCGATCTCGCTGAGCAGCGCGGCCACGGCGCCCGTCGCGTGGATGGTGAAGTGCTTGCCGTAGGTCTCGTCGATGGCGCTGGCCAGCCAGCGCAGCGCCTGGACGGACTCGCCGCTCAGCTCGCTTTCCGCCTCGGCCAGCGCCAGCAGCTTGATCGCGCGCGGATCGTCCGGCTTGTGCAGGTGATGGCCAAAACCGGGCAGAGGGCTGCGCGACGCGCGGTGTTCGCGGGCAATCGCCAGCGCTTCCGCCGGGCCGTCGGATGCCTGCCGGATGCGGTCCAGCAGGCGCGAGCAGTTTTCCATGGGGCCCACGAACTGGCGGCCCACGGCCATCAGGCCGGACGCCACGGCCCCCTGCAGATTCTCGGGTGCGCTCATGTAGATCAGGCGCGTGGCAATCGCGCTGGGCGTCATGCCGTGCTCCATCAGCGTGACCAGCACCGCGTCCACGATGCGCATGTCCACGGGGCGCGCGTCGCGCCCGAGGATCTGCATGATCATGACTTCGGTAAAGGACTTTTTGCCGATCAGGTCTTCGACCAGATCGACGTCGCGATACGACATGCCGGTCAGGTGATGGGCGCAGAGGCGGGTTTCGGGCTTGTTCATGGCGTCTCCTTCAGTGCGGCGTCGCGCAACGCGTTCTTCAGCACCTTGCCCACGCTCGAGCGCGGCAGGCTGTCGTGGAAATGGATGTGTTTGGGCGTGGCGACCGGACCCAGCAGCGCGCGCACGTGCGCCTTGAGTGCGTCGCCATCCGCCTGCGTGCCGGGTTGAAGCTGAACGGCCGCGTGGACTGCTTCTCCCCACTTGTCATCGGGTACGCCGAACACCGAGCATTCGTACACAGCGGGGTGCGCGGACAGGGCGTTTTCGACGTCCACGGGATAGATGTTGAAGCCGCCGGTGATGATGACGTCGCGCAGGCGGTCCTTCAGAAAAAGATACCCGCGCGCGTCGATCAGGCCCGTGTCGCCGGTGTGCAGCCAGCCGTCGACAACGGTTTCGGCGGTCTTCTCGGGCAGGCGCCAGTAGCCGGTCATCACCAGATCGCCCTGGACCACGACTTCGCCGATCTCGCCGCGCGGCAGCAGCGTGCCGTCGGGCGCCATGATCGCCACGTCGGACAGCGGCGTGACGCGGCCGACCGACGCGCGGTTTTCTGGCGCTTCCAGGTCGGCGGGCGTTAGCACCGTGACGATCTGCGGCGCCTCGGTCTGGCCGTAGGTCGTGCCTAGCACCGGGCCGAAGAAGGCGCGCGCACGCTCGATCTTTTCGATCGGCATCGGCGCGCCGCCGTAGATCAGGTTGCGCAGCCGAGGGAAGTCCGCGCGCGAGACGCCGGGCTGCGCCATGATCATGTAGATCAGCGTGGGCGGCATGAAGCTCAGCGTGCCGCCGCGCTCGCGAAAGGCCTCGGTGATCGTGGCGGGCGACACGCTGTCCAGCAGCAGATGCGCACCGCCTTGCGCCAGCACCGGCAACAGATAGGTGCCCGTGCCGTGCGTGATGGGGGCGGACACCACATAGCGGTCTTCGGCGGTGAGGCCCCAGTTGAGGATCTGGTTGACGATGCCGGCGTTCCAAGCGTGATATGGCTGCATTACGCCCTTGGGCAGGCCGGTGGTGCCGCCCGTGAACTTGATGGCCTGCGTGGCGTCGCGCGGCAACGCATGGCGCGTGGGGATGTGGTCTGCGAAGCGCGCGAGCAGCGCGTCCAGCGCCAGGTCAGCGGCCGCGTCGTCCAGCACGATGCGTCGTGCGGAACCCGCCGGCACGAGCGGCGCGCCTACGTCGTCGACGATCATGATGGACGGCTCGGTCGCATCCAGGATGCGGCCGATCTCGCGCGCGGTGCTACGGTAGTTCAGTGGCACCCAGACCTTGCCGCTGGCCAGCACCGCAAGCAGCGCCAGAATGTGACGCGCCGAGTTGCCGGCGCAGATGGCCACGCGCGTCTGCGGCTCGGGGTCCAGATCCTGCAGGGCGGCCGCCAGCGCGCGGGTGTCGGCCGCCAGCCGCGCATAGGTGACCTGCCCTTCGGGGCCGTCGAGCGCCACGCGGTCCGGATGCAGCTCGGCCGCGCGGAAGAAGAAATCAATCGGGTACACCGTTGCTCCTTGAATGCCTAATTGGCCTTGAGGTTGGCGCTTTTCACGACCGCACCCCACTTGTCGATCTCGCTGGCGATCTTCTTTGCGAAGGTCTCCGGCGTGTTGGGCTGTTGCGGCGCGAAGAAGCCGCCTTGCTTGTAGGAGGTTTGCAGCGCGGGGCTGGCCAGCGCCTTGTTCAGCGCCTGATTCAGGCGGTCGATGACGGGGCGGGGTGTGCCGGCGGGCGCCACCAGACCGAACCACGATTCCACGTCGAAGTCAGGCAGGCCGGATTCCGCCAGGGTGGGCACATCCGGGGTGGTGGGCAGGCGCTGGGGTGAGGTCACGCCGATGGCGCGCAGCTTGCCCGCCTGTACGTGAGGCAGGGACGACGGCAGGTTGTCGAACATGGAGTCCACCTGCCCGCCCAGCAGGTCCGCCACCGCAGGACCGCTGCCGCGATACGGCACATGCAGGATGTCGGTGCCGGTCTTCATCTTGAAGAGTTCGCACGACAGGTGAATGGACGATCCGCTGCCGGACGAGGCGCACGTCAGCTTGCCGGGGTGCTGCTTGGCATAGGCGATGTATTCCTGCACCGTCTTGATCGGCAGCTTGGGATTGACCACCAGGATGTTCGGGATGGTCGCCAGCATGCCGACCGGCTCGAAGCCTTTGACGAAGTCGTAGTTGAGCTGGCTGTACAGCGTGCGGTTGATGGTGTTGGCAATCGACCCGACGTACAGCGTGTAGCCATCGGGTGCTGCGCGCGAGACGATTTCCGCGCCGATGTTGCTGTTGGCCCCGGTCTTGTTCTCGACCACGACCGTCTGCCCTAGTTCTTCCGCCAGGGATTTGGCCATCAGGCGCGCCACGATGTCGGTCGCGCCGCCGGCGGCGTAGCCGACGACCAGCGTGATGGGGCGGTCGGGGTAGGGCTTGGCGGCCCAGGCGGGAGCGGCGGCCACGAGGGCTCCGCTCAGGGCCACCGCCGCAGCGGTCCAGCGCTTGCCGAATGTCTTCATTGTTGTCTCCGTCCTGTTTGTCTAATAATTGGACAGCTCTTCGTCTGTCCGCCTTCATATTCGGCTTTGATGGAGGCCCTATCAACGCAAGGTGTCCAGAAATTGAACAAACCGGATTCCGAGGGTTCCGGTCCGCGCATCCTGCGGCGCGGACTGAAGGTGCTGGGCGTGCTGCGCCAGGCCGGCGCGGCCGGCATGCACGTGGTGGATATTGCGCGGGCTGCGGGCATGCAGCGGTCCACGGTGTATCGCTACCTGGATGTGCTGGTCGAAGAAGGCTACGCGTTGCGGGAATCGGGCGCGCCGCGCTGGCGTGTCGCCGAACTGGGCGTGATGATGGCCGGCGACCCGCACGCGCAGGCCGTGCGCAGCCTGAGGCCGTTGCTGCGCCAGATCAGCGACGTCAGCGGCGATTCGGCGTTTCTCATCTGCCGGGCGGCAAATGACTCGCTATGTCTGCATCGCGAGGTCGGCAATTACCCGGTGCAGGTGCTGGCCGTGACGGTCGGGCATCGTCAGCCGCTGGGCGTGGGCGCGGCCGGTCTGGCGCTGCTGGGCGCGCTGCCGGCCGCCGAAGCCGACGAGGTGGTGGCGCAGAACGAGCAGGCGCTACGCGCCTACGGCGGCATGACGGTGGCGCAGATGCGGCGGCTGGTGGAGAACACGCGCGGGCGCGGATGGGCCGTGGTGGGCAACGCGGCGGTGCCGGGCGTGTTGGGGGTGGGCGTGGCGCTGTGCGATGCAAGCGGCTATCCGAGGCTGGCTGTCAGCGTGTCCAGCCTGATCAGCCGGATGCAGGCGCCGCGTCAGCGCAGCGTTGCCGAACTGATCCGCGCGCAGGTGTCGCAGAGCGGCTTCGGCATGCCGCACGGGGCGGGGGCAGGCGAGGGAGATTGAGGCCCGCCGCGATGTTGCGCAGGCGGCGGGCGGGGGCCGCTTTGTTCAGGCCGCGGCCGGCGTCGGCACGCGGTACGTCTTCTGGTAGTGCACCGTGAACGTCTTGAAGGCGTCCAACGCCTTGTGCGGATCGTGTCCCGGCTTGACGAGAAAGCTGTCAAACCCCACGCGCGCCTGGTAGTGGATGGTGTCGATCATCACGTCGCCGACCGCGCGCAGCTCGCCTTGCCATTCGTAGCGCGTGCGCAGCAACTGGGCCAGCGAATAGCCGCGGCCGTCGGTGTAGACCGGAAAGTCCACGGCGATAAAGGCGATGCCTTCCGCGTGCAGCACGCCATCGGCGTCCGCCAGGTCCGTCAGGTCAGCATCGGGGTTCAGCAGCACGGCCACGGGATGCTTGTGGCGGCGCAGCGTGGCGCGCGAGGTCTTCCAGACGGATAGCGGCACGATCCAGCCGGGCTCGTCCGACGGCACCTGGCCTTCGGCGGGCACTTCGGGTTCGGGCACGAAGGGGCGCGACGTGTCGGCCTCCA
>CBHWAL010000068.1:0-12673 GCA_966111495.1 uncultured Achromobacter sp.
CAGCCTTGTTCAGGAAGACGATGATGTACGGCACGCCAACCTGGCGGCTCAGCAGGATGTGCTCACGCGTTTGCGGCATCGGGCCGTCAGCGGCCGACACGACCAGGATCGCGCCGTCCATCTGCGCGGCGCCCGTGATCATGTTCTTGACGTAGTCAGCGTGGCCCGGGCAGTCAACGTGCGCGTAGTGACGCGCTTGCGTTTCGTACTCGACGTGAGCCGTGTTGATCGTGATGCCGCGAGCCTTTTCTTCAGGAGTCGCATCGATCTGGTCGTAGCCCTTGGCTTCGCCGCCGAACTTGTTCGACAGAACGGTCGTGATCGCCGCCGTCAACGTCGTTTTGCCGTGGTCAACGTGACCAATCGTACCCACGTTCACGTGCGGCTTGGTACGTTCAAACTTGCCTTTTGCCATGGCTGACTCCTGACCTGGATTGCGCTTCTGACTGAAGAAAAGAACTTTGGAAATTTGTGGTGCCCATGGCGCGGATCGAACGCGCGACCTCTCCCTTACCAAGGGAGTGCTCTACCACTGAGCCACATGGGCATTTAAAAATCTTGGAGCGGGTGAAGGGAATCGAACCCTCGTCGTAAGCTTGGAAGGCTTCTGCTCTACCATTGAGCTACACCCGCGGCAAACCCTTTCACCTTCTCACTTCCCTACCCTTCGAAATGAAGGCTGGTAAAACCTTGCCACCTTCTTTGCGAAGGGTGCGCAAGGCCGCCAGGCCTTACATTGCAAATCCAGGCAAACCGCGCCTGGATTTAGGTATGGGTCTCTGGTGGAGGAGGTTGGATTCGAACCAACGTAGGCGCAAGGCCAACAGATTTACAGTCTGCCCCCTTTAACCACTCGGGCACCCCTCCAGCGGAGAACTTGAGATTATGAACACTTTCAAATCCGCTGTCAAACCATTCGGACGAAAAATTCAAAATTTCAGTTCCACCTCCGCCGCGTTTCCGCGCAGAGGGGGCGAAGCTTACAGGTTTCCGCGAATTGCTGCACGAAAAAGCTGAGAATATTTTTCAGCGGAGAAATTGACCGGGTTGGTTCCCGCGGACGGATCCTGGCTGGCCATGAGCCCCACCCGCTCGGCCTGGGCATCGTCCAGGCCGATTTCGGCCAGTGTGTGGGGGATGCCGACCGCCTCGCGCAGCGTCAGGATCCAATCGAGCACCGCGCCCGGGCCGTGCTCCGGCAGACCGAGGTAGCGGGCCAGCGCTTCGAGGCGTGGCGCAACCGCTTGTTCGTTGGCCTTCAGGACATAAGGCATGAGGATGGCGTTGAGCAGGCCGTGGTGTGCGTCATAAAGTGCGCCAAGCGGATGGGCGAGCGCGTGCATCGCGCCCAGGCCGCGTTGAAAGGCCGTGGCGCCCATGCAGGATGCGGTGAGCATCTGCTGGCGCGCCTGCAGATCGGCGCCATTCATCACTGTCTGCGGCAGATACTCCTTGATGAGGTGCATGCCTTCGAGGGCGATGCCGGCCGCCATGGGATGAAAAACCGGCGAACAATAGGCCTCGAGATTGTGCGACAGCGCATCCATGCCCGTGGCGGCCGTGATCTTCGGCGGCAGGCCGACCGTGAGTTCGGCATCGAGGATCACGATGGACGGCAGCATGCGCGCATGGAAGATGATGCGCTTGACTTGCGCGGCTTCGTCAGTGATGACGGACGCGCGTCCAACTTCGGAGCCGGTGCCTGCGGTGGTCGGCACGGCCACGACGGGCGCCATGCCGGCGGCGTTGACGCGCAGGTAGTTGTCGCCAACGTCTTCGAAGTCCCACAGCGGCCGGTCCTGGCCCGCCATCAACGCAATGGCCTTTGCCGCATCGAGCGCGGAGCCGCCGCCGAACGCGATCACACCGTCATGGCGGCCCCGCCTGAACACCGCCACGCCGTCATCAACGTTGCGCCCGGTCGGATTGCCCTTGATCTCGTGAAACACCGCGCAATCGAGGCCCGCATCTCGGCACGCGTTCACGGCATCACGAACCATGGGCAGCGCGGCGAGTCCCGGATCAGTCACCAGCAACGGGCTTTTCATGCCGAGTTCGCCGCAATAACCCGGCAGCTCCTTGATGCGCCCGGGGCCTGCCTTGATGTTGGTGGGGTAGTTCCAGTTGACGGCGGGGACGGTCATGATTCGAATCCTAATGACGCGGCGTCAGAGACTGCGCAGATGGAAGGACTTGGGCTGCGTAAGCTGTTCGTATCCGACTGACGACAAGGACACGCCGCGTCCCGATTGCTTGACGCCTGTCCACGCGAGCGCCGGGTCAAGGTAGTCGCACCGGTTCATGAAGAAGGTGCCCGTGCGCAACTGCCTGCCGATGCGCAATGCGGCGGCTTCGTCCTGCGTGAAGGCCGCCGCCGTCAAACCATACGGGCTGTCGTTCATCAGCGCGATGGCCTGATCGTCGCTGTCTACCGGCATGATGCCAACCACCGGGCCAAAGCATTCGTCGTTCATGATGCGCATGCGATGGTCAACTTGGGTCAGCAAGGCGGGCGCAACATAACATGAGCTTTTACTCATAGATGAGTATTCGCTCGCATTTTCAAAATGCGAGTGATCAATCAGATTTGCCGCGCCAGCGCTGACCGCCTGTTCGATGACGTCGCGAATCTCGGCCGCCGCGCGGGCGCGAACGACGGGACCAAGCGTCGTGTCCGGCTGCAACGGATTGCCCAGCACGTAGCGCTGCGTCAGCGCAACCGCGCGCTCGACAAACGCGTCATGCACGCTGCGCGCCACGTAGATGCGCTGGATGCCGCAACAGGATTGGCCGGCGTTGAAGAAGGCGCCGTCCACCAGAGACTCCACCGCCGCGTCCAGATTGGCGTCTTCACGCACATAGGCGGGATCGTTGCCGCCCAGTTCAAGTCCGACGCCGATGTATCGGCCCGCCGCGCTCTCCTGGACGATGCGCCCTCCCCGCACGGATCCGGTGAAGGACACATAGCCGATCTCGGGTGCGCGGATCAGCCGCTGCGTAATGTCGTGGCTTGCGTGCAGGTATTGAAAGACGCCTCTGGGTGCCCCCGCGTCGCGAAACGCGCGTTCGATGAGTTCCGCGCACAGCGGCGTCTGGTCGGAATGCTTCAGGATGACGGTGTTGCCCGCCATCAGTGCCGGCACGATGCTGTTCACCGCGGTCAGCAGGGGATAGTTCCACGGTGCGATGGTGAGCGCCACGCCGATGGGCTCGCGGCTGATGAAGCGCGTGAAACCGGTTTGCGCCGGCGCGGCAATGGGTGCGAGCGCTGCTTCCGCGATCGCGATCATGTGACGCGCGCGCGCTGCGAAGCCGTCCACCTCGCCGGGCGCGTGGCGCAACGGGCGGCCCATCTGAATGGTGATGGCGCGCGCGATCTCGTCCTTGGCCGCCACGAAATGGTCCACGGCCGCCTCGACGATGCGCCCCCGCGCGGCGATGCCGAGCGCATGCCACTCAGGCTGCGCGCCCTGTGCGTTGGCCAGCGCCTGCGCGATCTGCGCGTCGCTGGCATATGCGCGGCGGACGACCTCGCGTCCGTCTATCGGGCTGATGGTGATCAGTTCGTCGGTCATGGCGGCCCTGGGTTGCGATGGACGGGATCAGATGATTTCGAAGTAGCGCGCCAACTCCCAATCCGTCACGTGGCGCCGGAACTGCCGCTCTTCCCATTCACGCGTCGCGGCATAGTGTTCAACAAACGCATCACCAAAGAGCAGACGTGCCGCCTCGGACGCGCGTAGGCGCTGCGCGGCCTCCCACAAGGTGGTGGGCAGGTGCAAGTGCGCGGGAAACTCCTGCGTGTAGGCATTGCCCTGCACCATGGGCTCGGGCGTCAGGCCCTGTTCGATGCCGTGCAACCCGGACGCTAACGCCGCAGCCAGGGCCAGATACGGATTGGCGTCGGCCGAGCCGATGCGCACTTCGACGCGCTGCGATTTGTCGCTGCCCGGAATGAGCCGCAACGCCGTCGTCCTGTTCTCCATGCCCCAGGTGGCGTCCAGCGGCGCCCAGTAGCCGGGCACCAGGCGCGAATAGCTGTTGATGGTCTGCGCGTATAACGCGGTGAACTCGGGCAGATAGTGCTGGACGCCCGCCATGAAGGCGGCCTGTGTGCTACTGACGCCATGCGGCTGCGATTCGTCAAAGAAGACAGAGCGCCCCGACTCGTGATGGCGCAGCGACAGATGAATGTGACCGCTCTGGCCGGGATGCTCGTGCGACCACTTCGCCATGAATGTGGCCATCAGGCCGTTCTGCTGCGCGAGCGCCTTGGTGAAGGTCTTGAACAGAAACGCCTTGTCGGCCGCGGCCGCCGCGAGGTCCACGGCGAGCGCTGCTTCCAGCACGCCGGGGCCCGTTTCGGTGTGCAGGCCTTCGATCGGCATGTCCATGCGTTCGCACATATCGAGCAGCTTGCGATAGAAGTCGCCCTCGACCGTGCTGCGCAGCACCGAGTATCCGAAATTGCCCGGTGTCCAGTTCTCCATGTTGCGGTAGTGCTTGGCGCGGACCGAGTGCGGCGTTTCGCGGAACATGAAGAACTCATATTCCAGCGCGGCGTAGACGTCGAATCCCATGGCCGCGGCGCGATCGATCACGCGGTGCAGCAGACGGCGCGGACAGATGGCGGCGGCATCGCCTTCAAATTCGGCCAGGAACAGCAGCATGTCTTCGCCGCCGGGGCCTTGCTCCAAGGGAAGCCGGCGCGCGCTCTGCGGCACGATCCGCATCTTTGCATCGGGGTACGCCGTGTGCCAGCCGGTGTAGCGGGTGTTGTCGTAGAGCTGGTCATCGAGGTCCCATCCCAGCACGACATCGCAAAACGCGAGGCCGGAACGCAAGGCGCCCAGAAATTTGTCACGCCGCAGGTACTTGCCCAGCATGACGCCGTCGACGTCGGACAGGCCCACCTTGATATGCGAGAGCGGGCTGGATTGGACCAGCCGCTCTGCGTCTTCCAGCGTTGCTACCCCTAGTGCGTGCATGCTTGTTCACCTTGTGGCTGAAGCGTTGCGCGGGACTGCACGTTTTTCCAGTCTAGTCACGATGCCACACGTTGGCAAACATGCCCTGCCCTGTACTTGCGCTGCACCCCGCTGCACCCCGCCGCAGCCAAACCACGCCCCGTGGTTTCCCTAGGGCGGGCACACGACCTCAGTCCAGCGAGACGCCCGCCGTCTTCACCATTTCGGCCCAGTACGCGGTGTCCTGCTGCAGCCGGCTTTTGAAGGCGTCCGGCGCGCTGCCCACCGGTTGGCTTCCGCCGCTGTTGATCTTGGCGATCACGGCGGGCGACTTCATGGCGCGGTCCACGGCCTGCGCCAGGTACGCGATGCGCTCGGGCGGCGTGCCGGCGGGCGCGAAGAGGCCGTACCAGTCGTCCGCGGTGATGCCTTCAAGGCCAGCCTGCTTCAACGTAGGTGCGCGCTTGAACACGCCGACACCGTCGCCATGGCTCATGGCAAGGATCTGCAATTTTCCGGCGGCCACCATCGGCTCGGCGGACGCCGGCGACGTGATGAGCATGTCGACGGTGCCGCCCAAGAGATCCGTCACGGCGGGCGCGGCGCCGCGGTACGGCACGTGGACCAGCTTGACGTCGGCCTTCTTCGACACCAGCGCGCCCATCAGATGGCTCATCGTGCCGTTACCGGGCGTCGCATACGTGATGACGCCCGGCTGCTTGCGCGCCGCTGCCAGATAGGCGTCCAGCGTCTTGTACGGCCCATCTGCACGCGACACGAGCACGAGCGGCGCCGAGGTGATCTGCGAGATCGGCACAAAGTCCTTCAGCGGATCGAATCCCACATTCTTGTACAGGCGCGGATTGACGGCCATGACGCTGGTCTGCGACATCACGAGGGTGTAGCCGTCGGGCTTGGCGCGCGAGACCTGCGCGGTGCCGACGTTGCCGCCCGCCCCCGAACGGTTCTCGACCACCACGCTCTGACCCGTGATGGCGCCCAGTTCCTGCGCGATCAGACGCGCAACGCCGTCGTTGCCGCCGCCGGGAGGAAACGGCGAAACCACGGTAATGGCCTGCTTCGGATAGTCAGTCAACGGCGCGGGCGCCTGCGCGTGCGCCGTGACTCCCCACAGCAGGCCCGCCATCGCGGCGGCGGCGGTCTTGCAAGCGTGCAATGCGTAATGCTTCATCTGGATTTCCCCTTGAGTTGGCGGCCGGATACTCGGCCGTCCGTTGCATTCCGGTTCGCCATGAACCGTCCGCACCCCGCCGGCGAAGGCCGCCGGGGCGTACTGATCAGGTTGAAGCGTGGGTGGCGCCGCACACGGCGGCGCGGCGGCTGCGGTGTCAGCCGGCCGGGATTCCGGGGAACCGGTAGGTAGCGCGTTCCCGCTCGTCGATCTGCTTGACGAGGTTGGTTTCCCAGGCCAGGTACTGGCGCGCGGCGGCCTTGTTGCCGTCGTGGCGGTCGTGCACGAAGAAGAGGTAGTCGATGCAGTCGCGGTCAGGCGGATTGGCGGGCGTGGATTCCAGCGCAATTCCCTGCGCGGTCCAGCTTTCGGGCGTGCCCGTGTTCGCCTTGATGTCCACCACGCCCAATGCGCGCAGGTCGCTCGCCGCCCAGGCCGCCAGCGCGGCGTCCTCGGCCAGCAGGATGACGGGGCGCGCGGGATCGAGCGGCAGGCGATCCAGGCGCGGCCGGATCGACCAAAGCGCGCCGGCGACGTGGCGCGTTCGATACCGCATGCTGGGGCGGATATCGATTGCCTGCGCGTCCTGCGCAAGCGCATCCGCAAACTGCGCATCGGACAGCACGGTGATCGCCGGGACCGGCGCCGAGGACACGTCGTTGATCAGCGCGGCGCCGCTTCCGTCGGCGAGCGTGCAGGCGTCCCAGCCCATTTGCCGCAACCAGCTGGCGACGACCGGCGCGCGCACGCCTTCCGCATCAAACACGACGATCCGTGCACCACGCACGGCAATGTATTGGTCCGTCGCCTGGATGAGCTGTCCACCCGGTGCGTGCTGCGCGCCCGGCAGAGAACCTAGCGCGAATTCCTCGGCGCTGCGCACATCGCACAGGAACGTGGTGCGGTCGGCGTCGCCCAGCCAGGCCTGAACCTGCTCGGCGTTCGCCGTCGGTACGCCATGGCGCCGTGCGAGCTGCGCGGAGCGCTGCGCCAAAGCTGGAACATCGCCCTGCGAGACCTCGTCGGCATAGCGGCGGCGCGCGCCGTGCTCGAGCTGCAGGTCCTCCAGATACCAGCCCTGCGTGCCGTTCTCGAGCGCGTAGACGGGATTGGGAACACCCAGGTTGATCAGCGTCTGTGCGCCGATGATGCTGCGTGTGCGGCCGGCGCAATTGATCACGATGGTGGTGTCCGGCCGGGTCGCGAGCGTATGCGCGCGCAGCGCCAGCTCGCCGTTGGGGCAGCAGATGCCGCCCGGGATGCTCATCTTCTGGTATTCGGCAAAAGGGCGCCCATCCAGCACGATAAGGTCGTCGCCACGGCGTTGGCGTTCGGCCAGTTCGCGGGCGCCGATGCGGGGGGTATGGAAAACCTCTTCGGCCAGTTCGCCGAAGGTCTTACTGGGCACGTTCACGCCGGCAAATGCCGCGTAGCCATCGCGCTGCCATTGCGCCAGCCCCCCCGCCAATTGGTGCACGTTTGTGTAGCCCAGCGCAGCCAGTGCGCGCGCGGCGCGCGCCGCGGTGTCGTCGTCGCCGCCGTTGTCGTAGACGACGACGCGCACGTCACGGCGCGGGGCCAGACGCACGATGTCGGTTTCAAGCCTGCTGTAGGGCACCGGCGCGGCGTAGAAAAGATGGGACTCGCCGTACTGGCCATGCTCGCGCACATCAAGCAGCGCGATCTCGCCGCCATCGTGCAGCCACTGCTTGAGCGTATGCGAGTCGACGCTGGCGGAATGTTGGTCGTGAGAGGACTGCATCATGAGATTCGAAGGGAGCGTAAAGGTTGAGACAGCGCGGTGAGGCCGCGTTCCAGGTCGGCGATGAGGTCGTCGGGATCTTCCAGGCCGATATGCAGGCGCAGCATCGGACCGCTGGCCTGGTACCCGGGGAGGGATCGCGAGTTCTGCAGGAAGACCGGTATCACCAGGCTTTCGAAACCGCCCCACGATGCGCCGATGCCAAAGAGCTGCAGGCTGTCGATAAGCCGTTCAGCATCGGCGTCGGTGTAGGCGTCGGTCAGTTCGATCGTCAGGAGGCCATTCGCGCCACTGCAATCGCGCCGCCAGATGGCGTGGGACGCATCGCCGGGCAAGGCGGGATTCAAGACGCGCGAGACTTCGGGCCGCGCCTGCAGCCACTGCGAGATCCGCAGCGCACTGCGGGCGTGCTGCGCCAGGCGCAACGGCAGCGTGCGCATGCCGCGCAGCACCATAAAGGCGTCGTCGGCGCCAACCGTCTGGCCGAAGTCGATCGTGGCGCGCTCCAGCGCGCGCCATGCACGTTCGTTGGTGACCACCGCGCCCATCATGACGTCGGCATGGCCGCCGAGGTACTTGGTCGCGGCCAGGATGGAAATATCGGCCCCTAATGCCAGCGGCTGTTGCAGCAAACCAGACGCCCACGTGTTATCCACAGCCAGCCAGCAACCGTGTTTTTTCGCAATTGTGGATAACTCGATGAGGTCCGGCATCTCGTAGGTCAAAGACCCCGGCGACTCGGCGTAGATCATGCGGGTATTGGGCCGGATCAGCGGCTCGATACCCACGCCGTCGGGGCGGTAGTACGTGAATTCGATACCCAGGCGCGTCAGGTGTTCGGCGCAGAACCGGCGCACCGGTTCATACACGGCGTCGGTCAGCAGCACGTGGTCGCCCGCGCGAAGATAGGCGAGCAGCACGGTGGCGATCGCGGCCTGGCCCGTGGGGTAGAGCTTGGCGCGAAAGCCCTCTTCCAGTTCGACCAGCGCGTCTTCCAGTGCGTGCGTGCTATCGGTGCCGCGCGCGCCATAGGAAGGCAGGCGCTCCTGTTCGCGGCGCGCCCGCGTATCGCGCCACGCCTGCACGCTGTCAAAGACATATGTGCTGGCGCGCGTGACCGGGGTATTGACCCAGCCTTGATGAGGACGTCCCGCGCGCAGCAGGCGCGTGGCGGACCGGAAGGGCTTGCTCATGATCAGCGCCGCGTCTGCACGCCGATGGGCATGATCTTGCAGGTGCCGGTGTCCAGGTCGAAGCCCAGGCGCTGGTCCAGCGTTTCCAGCGCGCGCCCGTACATGTGCAGGTGGCGGATGACGCTGTCGCCCTGGATCTCCACCGCGTGGATATCGTCGGGCATCAGAGCGATGCCGCTGCCGGGGCCCACGACAACGGTGTCGACCTTTTCCAGCTTGCCGACGCCCGGCTGGGAGCCGTCGTCGACGCGGTCGTACACGTAGTTGTATTCGACGCCTTCGACCGCCGCGATACACGCCCAGGTGGTGTGGTTGTGCGGCACGATCTTCTTGCCCGGGCGCATCACGTTCAGGTAGAGCGCGTTGCTTTTGTCGGCGTCTTCGGCGATGAGATAACGGGCCTGGCGTTCCTCGCCTTCGGGCGGCGGATAGCGGTCGGCGCCCCACCAGGCGGTGTTGCCGGCCAGAGAGACCAGCTCGTCCAGGACCGATTGCAGGCTGTCGCGGTTCAGGCCCTTATTTCCTACAGTTTTTTTAATATTTTCGACCGCGCTATCGATGCCGGCCTGATGAGGATGTGCAGTGCTCACGTCGACGTTCCCTCTTGTTTCATGAGTTATTGCACTTACTGTATCGCTGGGTCAGGAGGCCAACAATTTAAATTGCTTGAAGATTCCATTAGGACTGCTAATGTATCGGGTTATCCCTGAACCCTTTTTTCGCGACCAGAATGCGGAATTTCGACCTGGATCTGCTGCGCACGATTGTGGCAATCGCCCAGCATGAAACGTTCTCCGAAGCCGCCAACCGGCTGCACAAGACGCAGTCGGCCATCACGCAGCAGATGCAGCGCCTTGAAGCCATGATCGGCCTGCCTCTCTTTGAAAAGCAGGGCCGCAACAAAGTGCTGTCGTCTCATGGGCGGCGCCTGGTGGAATACGCGCGGCACATGCTGGCCATCAATGACGAAGCGTTGCGGGCGCTGCAGGCCGGGCCGTTGGAGGGCGATCTGCGGCTGGGTGCACCGCTAGACGTGGCCGACACGATCCTGCCGACGCTGCTGACGCACATCGCGCGCGTCGCGCCGCGTGTGAAGCTGGAGATCCGGGTTGATCGCAGCCCTTTCCTGATGGACGCGCTGCGCGCCGGCGAGATCGACCTGACCATCTCGACGCGCTTTGATCAGGACTTCGAGGGCGTGGCGTTGCGCACGTCGCCGACGGTCTGGCTGGCGTCCGCGGATTATGTGCACGATGCCCATTCGCCCGTGCCGCTGGTGCTGGCGGACGAGCCCAGCATCTTCCGCCGGCTGGCGCTCAATGCGCTGGAGCAGGCGCAGGTGCGCTGGCATACGAACTACGTGGCGCCAAACCTGGTGGGCATCAAGGCGGCGCTACGCGCGGGCCTGGGCGTGACGGCGCGCAGCGTGGAACTGCTGGGGCCGGAGATGCGGGTGCTGGGCGAAAAGGAAGGACTGCCGCCGCTGCCGGATGTGACGTACTTCCTGTGGATAAGGCGTGATCTCATCAATCCGCTGACGCGGCAGGTGTACGACATGCTGCGGACCAATCTGGGCCTTGCGCAGCAAGGCGCCGCGACGGCCTAGCCGCCGCGGCCCGCGTTCAGTAGCGGTCGAAGATCTGCTGCTGGGCAGCCGGATCGCGCGTGATCGTCAGCGCGAGCATCAACAGGATGCGTGCCTTCTGCGGGTTCAGGTCGCGCGCCGCGACAAAGCCCAGGCTGGCGTCATCGACTTCGACGTCGCGCGCCACGAAACCGCTGCCCGTGCGGCTGGATCGGACCACCGCCACGCCATCATCGGCCGCGCGGCGCAGGCCTTCGATGGCCAGGTCGGTGGCGTTGCCGTCACCCACGCCCGCCAGCACAATGCCGTCGGCCACGCTGGCCAGAAAATCGATCAGGTCGGCCTGCAGGTTGGCGTACGCGTAGACGATGTCGACACGCGGCCAGCCGGCCTTTTCCAGTAATGCGAGTGAAAACTCGCTTTGTTCGCCGAACGTGGTGGCGTTGCGGGAATAGAAATTGGGCACGCCGCCGTGCATGACCCCGGCGCGGCCGCGATTTGGCGATGCGAAGGCGCACAGGCCCGCGCTGGCGATTTTCTGGATTTCCCGGGCGTAGTGGATGTCTTCGTTCATGACGACGAGCGGCCCGCGGCCGCGCGCGTCGGGATGACGCGCCAGCGCCACCGCGTTGTACAGGTTGGCCGGTCCTTCGGCGCCGAGCGCCGTGGCCGGACGCATGGCGCCGACCAGCACGACGGCCTTGTCATGGCGGTTGACCAGGCTGAGGAAATACGCCGTTTCCTCAAGCGTGTCCGTGCCGTGCGTAATGACGATGCCGGCCACCGAGGCGTCCTGGCAAAGCGTGTCCACGCGCTGCGCCAGCGCGCGCCAGACGTCGTGCGTCATGTTCTGGCTGCCGACGTTGGCCACTTGCTCGGCGCGGATCTCGGCAATGCCGGCAAGCTGCGGCACCGCGGCAAGCAGGTCGTTTACGGAAAACGTGCCGGACTTGTAGCCCGCAGACGTGGCGTCGGCCTGGGCCCCTGCTATCGTGCCGCCCGTTGCTAGCACCGCAATGACGGGCAATGCGCGTTCAGGCATCCACGGCTCCGGAAAGGCCCTGGCGTTCGAGGAGCGAGTTCAGGTGCTCCCAGCCGTGGAAGTCGATAACGATCTGCCCTTTTTCCTTGGCGCCCACCTTCAGCGCGACGCGCGTGCCCAGATGGTCGGACAGCGCTTCTTCCAGACGCGTCAGGTCGCGCGACACGCCGTTGGTTTTCTTCTTGGGCGAGGCCGAGGCTTCAGCCTCCTTGGCGGTCTTGGCGACGAGCTTTTCGGCCTCGCGCACCGACAGGCGGCGCGCGATGATGAGGTTAGCCAGCTGAATCTGCGTGGCTGCGTCCACGGCGAGCAGCGCGCGGGCGTGGCCCATGTCGACGTCGCCAGCCAACAGCATGGTCTGCACGGGCGCGGCCAGGTTCAGCAGACGCAGAAGATTGCTGGTGGCGGAGCGTGAACGGCCGATGGCCTGCGCCGCCTGTTCGTGCGTCAGGCCGAACTCATCGAGCAGACGGCGCACGCCGTGCGCTTCTTCCAGCGGATTGAGGTCTTCGCGCTGAATGTTTTCGATAAGCGCCATGACGGCCGCGTTTTCGTCGGCGACCTCACGCACCAGCACCGGCACTTCCTTCAGGCCGGCAAGCTGCGCCGCGCGAAAGCGCCGTTCACCCGCGATGATCTCGTAGTGGCCGGGCACATCGCCCAGCGCACGCACGAGAATCGGCTGCATGATGCCTTGCGTGCGAATCGATTCGGCCAGCTCGCCCAGGGCCCCCTCGTCCATGCGCGTGCGCGGCTGATATTTGCCAGCGCGCATCTTCGAGATGGGCAGGGTGGAAGGCGGACCCTCGGGCTTGGCGACAGCCTTGCCGATGTTGTCGATCGCGGGCGCGTCGGCGCCCAGCAAGGCGTCCAATCCGCGACCCAATCCCGTGGGTTTCTTGGTGGCCATAATTAAATCCTCTTTCCTTCTG
>CBHWAL010000069.1:0-12656 GCA_966111495.1 uncultured Achromobacter sp.
CGAGATGATCCTCTCCCTGGCGCCGGAAACGAATGGCCACGTCGCCGTGAAGGCCTGGGCCGCGCTGTCGAAGATCACGGGCATCGACCACACGCACCTGGCGATCCCGCGCGAGCACGACAGCATCCGTTTCCGCGACGTGCAGGCGCAGCCGCGCAAGATCATCTCGTCACCGACGTGGTCCGGCCTGGAGAGCGAGGAAGTCAGCTACAACGCCGGCTACACGAACGTGCACGAGCTGATCCCCTGGCGCACCCTGACGGGCCGCCAGCAGTTCTACCAGGACCACGTCTGGATGCGCGACTTCGGCGAAGGCCTGTGCGTGTACAAGGCCGCCATCAACACCAAGACGACGGACGCCATCATGAACCGCCGCCCGAACGGCAACAAGGAGCTGGCGCTGAACTGGATCACCCCGCACCAGAAATGGGGCATCCACTCGACGTACTCGGACAACCTGCGCATGCTCACGCTGTCGCGCGGTGGCCCCCACGTGTGGCTGTCTGAAACCGACGCGAAGGCCGCGGGCATCCAGGACAACGACTGGATCGAGGTGTTCAACGTGAACGGCACGCTGACGGCGCGCGCCGTCGTGAGCCAGCGCGTCCCGGAAGGCATGACGATCATGTACCACGCCCAGGAAAAGATCGTGAACGTGCCGGGCGCCGAAACGTCGAAGAAGCGCGGCGGCATCCATAACTCCGTGACCCGCGCCGTGACGAAGCCGACGCACATGATCGGTGGCTATGCCCAGCTGTCGTACGGCTTCAACTACTACGGCACGGTGGGTTCGAACCGCGATGAATTCGTCGTCGTGCGCAAGATGCGCGACGTGGACTGGATGGAAGGCGCGCGCGACGAATCGCGCCCGAACGGCGACCTGCAGCCGACCCGCCCTGCCCCGGCCCGGCCTGCCGGCACGCCTGTGCGCGGGACGGAAGAACGCGAACCGGCACTGGCCCGGATACCTGCCCCGAAGGGTGCTTGAAAAGATAACGAGGTATTGACATGAAAATCAGAGCACAGATCGGCATGGTGCTGAACCTGGACAAATGCATCGGCTGCCACACCTGCTCGGTGACCTGCAAGAACGTCTGGACGAGCCGCGACGGCGTGGAATACGCGTGGTTCAACAACGTCGAGACCAAGCCCGGCATCGGCTATCCGAAGGAATGGGAAAACCAGGACAAGTGGAACGGCGGCTGGAAACGCACGGCGTCCGGCAAGATCGAACCGCGCCAGGGCAGCAGGTTGAAAATCCTGGCGAACATCTTCGCCAACCCGAACCTGCCGCAGATCGACGAGTACTACGAGCCGTTCACGTACGACTACGAGCGCCTGCAGAACGCGCCGCTGTCCGAGACACCGCCGACCGCCCGTCCGATCTCCGTCCTGACCGGCAAGAAGATGGACAAGATCGAATGGGGGCCGAACTGGGAAGACGACCTGGGCGGTGAATTCGCCAAGCGCAGCAAGGACAAGCTGTTCGACAACGTGCAGAAGGAGATGTACTCGACGTTCGAGA
Organism: uncultured Achromobacter sp.; assembly: GCA_966111495.1. Classification (GTDB taxonomy): domain Bacteria; phylum Pseudomonadota; class Gammaproteobacteria; order Burkholderiales; family Burkholderiaceae_B; genus Achromobacter. The sequence goes on from CBHWAL010000069.1 coordinate 1,526, forward strand.
ACACGTTCATGATGTACCTGCCCCGGCTGTGCGAACACTGCCTGAACCCGGCCTGCGTGGCATCGTGCCCGTCCGGCTCCGTGTACAAGCGCGAGGACGACGGCATCGTGCTGATCGACCAGGACAAGTGCCGCGGCTGGCGCATGTGCATCTCCGGCTGTCCGTACAAGAAGATCTACTACAACTGGTCGTCCGGCAAGGCCGAGAAGTGCACGTTCTGCTACCCGCGCATCGAAGCGGGCCAGCCGACCGTGTGCTCGGAAACCTGCGTGGGCCGCATCCGCTACCTGGGCGTGCTGCTGTACGACGCCGACCAGATCGAGAGCGCCGCGTCCACCGAGAATGAGCAGGATCTGTACCAGTCGCAGCTCGACCTGTTCCTGGACCCGCACTCGCCCGAGGTGATCGCCGCAGCGCGCGAGCAGGGCATCCCGGAATCGTGGCTGGAAGCCGCGCGCAACTCGCCCGTCTACAAGATGGCAGTTGAATGGAAGGTCGCCTTCCCGCTGCATCCGGAATACCGCACGCTGCCGATGGTCTGGTACATCCCGCCGCTGTCGCCCATCCAGACGGCCGCTGAGTCCGGCAAGATGCCGCAACGCACCGTTGGCAAGAGCGGCATGATCCCGGACGTGTCGACCTTGCGCATCCCCGTGCGCTACCTGGCCAATCTGCTGACCGCCGGCAAGGAAGCGCCGGTGCTGCAGGCCCTGGAACGCATGCTCGCCATGCGCGCCTTCAAGCGGTCCGAGACCGTCCACGGCGAACGTGACACGGCTCTGTTGGATCAGGTGGGCCTGACCGAGGAAACGGTGCAGGACATGTACCGCATCATGGCCATCGCCAACTACGAAGATCGCTTCGTCGTGCCCAGCAGCCACAAGGAAGTGGTCGAGGACAGCTTCAACGAGAAGGGAAGCTGCGGCTTCACCTTTGGCAACGGCTGCTCGGGCGGCGTGTCGGAAGGCACTCTGTTCGGCCGCAAGCCGCAAGGCAGCGAAATCTTCATCGAAATGCCCAAGTCGCGCAAAAAGGCCGTTTCGGCCTGAGGAAAGGAAAACATCATGAGCCTGTACCGACTGCTTTCCGCCATGCTGTGCTACCCCGAGCCGGAGCTGCTGGACTATCTGGGTGAACTGGAAGAGGCCCTGGCGGCCTATCCGGACGCCGAGGAGACCCTTCAGCCCCTGGTGAGCTACCTGGCCTCGAACGACCTGATTCCCCTGCAAGAGAACTACGTCGCCACCTTTGACCGCAACCGCTCGCATTCCCTGCACCTGTTCGAGCACGTGCACGGCGAAAGCCGCGACCGCGGCCAGGCCATGGTGGACCTGCTGCAAACCTACCGCGATCACGGCTTCGAGCCGATGGTCTCGGAATTGCCGGACCACGTGCCGCTGTTCCTGGAGTTCCTGGGGGTCATCGACCCGGACACGGCCCAGGACCTGCTGGACGAAGCCATCCACGTGCTGGCTGCCATTGGCGCGCGGCTGGCCAAGAGCGAAAGCTCCTACGCCTGCGTCTTCGCCGTGCTGCGCGCCCAGTCCCGCGTGATCCCCCGCGTGCAGACCGAGGCGCCGGTGCGTGACATGGACGAGGCGATGGAGGCCTTCGGGGCCGGTCCCGACGGCGTGGAGCCGCTGCTGCGGCCGTTTGCGGGGGGCGGTGCACAGCCCGTGCACTTCCATCCCCGTTCCTCCGCGACTCATTAATGCCCAGGACGACGCATCATGAACTCCCTGAACCAGTTTCTTTTCGGCATCTATCCGTACATTGCGCTGACCATCTTCCTGCTCGGCAGCCTGGCGCGCTTTGAACGCGAGCAATACACCTGGAAGTCCGACAGCTCGCAACTGCTGCACCGCGGCCAGTTGCGGCTGGGCAACATCCTCTTCCACATCGGCATCATCGGCCTGTTCTTCGGGCACATGGCAGGCCTGCTGACGCCCGTCATCGTGTGGGACACGCTGGGCGTCTCGCACTCGCTCAAGCAAATGGTCGCCATGGTTGCCGGCGGCGTGATGGGCGGGCTGTGCCTGATCGGCCTCCTGATCCTGATCCATCGCCGCCTGACCGATCCGCGCATCGCGCACGCTACCCGGCCGGGCGACAAGATCCTGCTGCTCTGGATCCTGGTTACGCTGCTGCTGGGCCTGTCCACGATCGTGCTGTCGGCCGGTCACATGGACGGCGAAATGATGGTGCACCTGATGACCTGGGCGCAGCACATCGTCACGTTCCAGGGCGACGCCGCCAGCTACATCGCCGGTGTCCCGCTGCTGTTCAAGGCGCACCTGTTCATGGGCCTCACGCTCTTCGTGATCTTCCCGTTCACCCGCCTGGTGCACGTGTGGAGCGGCTTCGCGTCGATCGGCTACCTGGGCCGCGCATGGCAACTCGTCCGTCCGCGCTGATCCACCGTCCTAGGAGCCGAACATGCCTGTCATCGTCAATGGCGTCGAACTGAACGACGCGGATCTCGAACGTGAACTTCCCTTGCACGCCGAGGCCGGCAATCCCATGCGCGAGGCCGTCACGGCCCTGGTGCTGCGGCGCGTCCTGCTGGACGAGGCCGGCCGGCAGGGCCTGGATGTGTCCGACGAGGAAAGCGCCATCGGCGCGTTGCTCGCCAGCCAGGCCCCGGCGCCTGAAGCCGACGACCCGGCGTGCCGCCGCTTCTACCAGATGCACCCCGAGCGCTTCATGGTGGGAGAACTGGTCGAGGCCGACCACATCCTGTTCCAGGTCACGCCCGATGTGAACCTGGAGATGCTGAAGGCCCATGCCAACGTGGTGCTGACCGAGCTGCTGGCCGATCCCTCGCGGTTTGCCGAGGTCGCCCGCGAGCAGTCCAATTGCCCCTCTGCCGCCGTGGGCGGCAACCTGGGTCAGCTTGGGCGCGGCGACACGGTGCCGGAGTTTGAACGCGCGGTGTTCGCGCTGCCCTCGGGCGGGCTGCTGCCGCAATTGCTGCAGACGCGGCATGGCCTGCACATCGTGCGCGTCACGCGCCGCGTCGAAGGGCGCCTGCTGCCGTACGAGCACGTGGAAAAGCAGATTGCCACGGCGCTCACCACCATGAGCCGCGACACCGCCTGGCGGCAATACACCAAGCTGCTGGTGGGGCGCGCCAAAATCTCCGGCATCGACCTGGACGAGGGCGAACCCGAACGGGTCTTCGCCGGGAGCGCCGCATGATGGACGAGCCAGCCCCTGCCGAATTGGCGGACGGCTTCGGCCGCCGCATCGACTATCTGCGGGTCTCGGTGACCGACCGCTGCGACCTGCGGTGCAGCTACTGCCTGCCCAAGGACTTCAAGGGCTTCGAGACGCCGGCCAACTGGATGTCCCACGACGAGATGGCCCGGCTTGTTGGGCTGTTCGTGGGCCTTGGCGTGGCCAAGGTCAGGCTCACCGGCGGCGAACCGCTGTTGCGCAAGGGCGTGGCCGGGCTGGCCGCCACCATCGCCGCCATGCCCGGACTGCGCGACCTGTCCGTGTCCACCAATGCCACCCAACTCGTGCGCCATGCCCAGTCGCTCCGCGAGGCCGGCGTGAGCCGTCTGAACATCAGCCTGGACACGCTGGACGCCGCTGCTTTTTCGCAGATCACCGGGCGCGACTGTCTGGATTCGGTGCTGGCCGGGTTGGCGGCAGCGCGGCAAGCCGGCTTCTCGCCGATCAAATTGAATAGCGTGGTGCATGCCGCCACGCCCGAATCCGAAGTCCGCCGCCTGCTGTCCTATGCAGTAGAGCAGGGCTTCGTGCTGCGGCTGATCGAACCCATGCCCATGGGCGAATGTGGCCGCGGTTTCGCACATACCGACCTGAACGCGATGGGCGCGCGCCTTGCGGCCGATGCCGGTCTGGTGCCGTCGCTGGCGGAGTCGCGCAACGGCCCGGCGCGTTATTGGACAAGCGGGCAGGGCGCGCCCGTGCTGGGCGTCATCACGCCCATGTCGCGCCATTTCTGTGCCACCTGCAACCGCGTGCGGCTGGGCGTGGACGGCACCTTGTACTTGTGCCTGGGTCAGGAAGACCAGGTGCCGCTCGGACACCTGCTGCGTGCGGGCGCCAGCGACGCCGACCTCATCCAGGCCATCCGGACAGGCATCGCAGCCAAGCCGGAACGCCATGACTTCAATGCCCGGCCCGAACGCATCGTGCGCTTCATGGCGCAAACGGGAGGCTGATATGCAGGACCTTGAACGACTTGTCGACGGCTTCCAGCGCTTTCAGCAGCAGTATTACGAAGACGCGCCGTCGCTGTACCGCAACCTGCGCGACGGCCAGCATCCCAGCACGCTCCTGATCGGCTGCTGCGACTCGCGGGTGGACCCCGCCATGCTGCTGGGCTGCGACCCCGGCGACATCTTCACCGTGCGCAATGTGGCGAATCTGGTGCCGCCATGCAGCAAGGACCGCGGCCTGCAGGGCGTGCTGGCGGCCATCCAGTTCGCGGTCGAGCAATTGCAGGTCAGCCGCATCATCGTGCTGGGCCACGCGCAATGCGGCGGCATCCGCGCCCTGATGGAACGCGGCATTCGCCGCGACGGCGAAACCGACTATCTCGGGCGGTGGATGGACATCGCCGAACCGGCGCGCGAGCAGGTGCTGCGGCAGATGCCGGATGCCTCGAAAGAAGAGCGCCGTCGCGCGTGCGAGCAGGCCTCCATCCTGATTTCGCTGCGCAATCTGGAAGACCTGCCGTTCGTGCGGCGCGCGGTCGAGGCGGGCAGCTTGTCGATGCACGGCTGGTACTTCGACCTGGTGGCGGGCGCTTTGCTGGCATACTCCCCGCGGGCGGACACGTTTCTGCCCATCGTATGCCCCTTGCTGACGGAACCCGCCCTCGTATGACTCCCGTATTCGGTATCGCCGGCCGCTCTGGCAGCGGCAAAACCACCCTGATCGAAGCGATGTTGCCGCTGCTTGGCGCGCGCGGCCTGCGCGTGAGCGTCATCAAACACAGCCATCATGACTTCCAGATGGAGCCCCCGGGCAAGGACAGCGCGCGCTTTCGCATCGCCGGCGCGCAGGAAGTCATGATTGCCTCGCCGTTCCGGTACGCCATCGTGCATGAACTGCGCGACGCGCCGGAACCCACCCTGGAGGCGCAACTGGCGCGGCTGTCGCCCGCCGATCTGGTGCTGGTCGAAGGCTTCAAGCAGGCGGCGATTCCGCGCATCGAGGTCTACCGGCCGGCGCTGGGCAAGCCGCCGCTGCACGCCGAGGACTCCTCATTCCTGGCTGTCGTGACCGACGCGCCGCTTGACATCGCCTTGCCCTGCCTGCCGCTGAATGATCCTGCCCAGGTTGCGGACTTTCTGTGCCGCACCCTTGGTCTGGTTTGATCGCGGGCGTGACAAAACGGGCACGCGCGCGCCGGGAAGGCGGCGGGAAGCGACTACACTGACACCCGAAATGCGCTTCCTGCCTCGACATTCATGAAGTCCACCGATACCGCCGCCCAATCCGACGCGCTGCCGTCGCCCCGGCACCGCCTGTCCACCCGCATCGTGGCCAGTTCCCTGCTGGCGCTGATCGTCGTGCTGTCCATGGTGAGCTGGACCTTGTGGCTGTCCTGGCAACTGGAAGGCGCGGGGGCCGCCATCAACGATACCGGCAGCCTGCGGATGCGGGCCAACCGCGTCGCCGTCGAGCTGATGCGGCCGCAAGCCGGCCGCGAAGTTCGAACCACCGAACAGGTCGCGATCCTGGACGAAACCATTGCGCGGCTGGCGCGGGGCAATCCCGCGCGGCCGCTTTTCATTCCCAACGACAACGCCATCCGCGCCCAGTGGCATGATGTCGCCGCCTATTGGCGCGACATCATGAAGCCCGCGGCCCTGCGCGCCATCGGGCAGCCGGACGCGTCAAGCTACCTGGAAACGCTGCCCGAGTTCGTGGCCCGCGCCGATACGCTGGTCCGCATGATCGAGCAGGACAACGCCGGCAAGACCACGTCGCTGCGCCTGTCGCAGGGCGTGCTGGCGGCAATTGCAAGCGCGGGCACGCTGGCCATGATCTACCTCTTGTACCTGTGGATCATTTCGCCCGTGCTGCGCCTGCGTGACGGCCTGCAGCGCATGGCCGACCGCGAGTTCAGCACGCGCCTGCCCGTCGAAAGCCAGGACGAGTTCGGTGTGCTGGCCCGCGGCTACAACCGCATGGCGGACGAGCTTCAAGACCTGTACACCAGCCTGGAACAGCGGGTGGAACAGAAGACGGCGCAGCTTGCCGCGCAGAACCGCGACATCGGGGCGCTGTACGACATGGCCGCGTTCCTGAACCAGCCCAACGAGATTGAAGCCATGTGCGATGGCTTCCTGCGCCGGGTCATGCTGCAGTTCGATGCGGACGCGGGCAGCATCCGCGCGCTGGATCCCAACAACGAGAAGCTCAACCTCGTGGTGTCGGTGGGCCTGTCTGATGAACTGATTGAATCCGAACACTGCATGAAGGTCGACGACTGCTACTGCGGCGTCGCCACCCGCCAGGCCGGCGTCATCGTCATCCAGGACTTCCGCCAATCGCCGCCGGACCTGGACCTGAACTGCCAGCGCGACGGCTTTGCCAGCGTGGCGGTGTTCCGCATCGTGACGCGCGACGAAGTCCTGGGGTCGTATTCGCTGCATTTCCGCACGCAGCGCCGCCTGCTGGCGTCGGAGTCGCAGCTTCTGGAAACGCTGGGCCAGCTTCTGGGCGTGGCGCTGGACAACCGGCGCCTGAGCGCGCAGGCGCGCCAGCTGGCCGTCGTGCAAGAGCGCGGGCTGGTGGCCCAGGGCCTGCACGACAGCCTGGCGCAAGGCCTTAACTTCCTGAACCTGCAGTTGCAGATGCTGGATGCTGCCATCAAGCGCGGCGACGAGGAAGAGGTCAGCGAAATCCTGCCGCTTCTGCGCACCGGCGTGGACGAAAGCTACCAGGACGTGCGCGAGCTTCTGACCAACTTCCGCAGCAAGCTGTCGCAGGGCGACCTGCAGGCCGCCATTGAAGACACGGTTGCCCGTTTCCGCCGCCAGACCGCCATTGAAACCGAACTGACCTTCAGCCAGGGTGAAGGCGCGCAGCTGCAACCCGAGCAGCAGTTGCAGGTGCTGTTCATCCTGCAGGAAGCGCTGTCCAATGTGCGCAAGCATTCCGAGGCCAGCCGCGTGCGCATCGCCGTGGAAAATGGCCGGGACTTCACCCTGCTGATCGCTGACGACGGGCAGGGGTACGACCCAGCCGATGTCGCCGAGCGGGGCGAATCCCATGTTGGCCTGCACATCATGCGCGAGCGCGCCGCCCGGATGCGCGCCGTGATAAAACTCGAATCGCAGCCCGGCGCCGGCACGCGCGTGGCGCTCACCTTGCCTGGCGCCGAGCGCCAGGCCGCCTGACATCCTTGCCCATCATGACCATCCGAATCCTGCTCATCGACGACCACACCCTGTTCCGCTCCGGTGTCCGCCTGCTGTTGCAGCGCCAGCCCGACTTCGAGGTCGTGGCCGAAGCGGGGGACGGTGTCGAAGGCCTGAAGCGCGCCCAGGAGCTCAAACCTGACGTCGTGCTGCTGGACCTGAACCTGCCCGGCCTGTCGGGGCTGGAAACGCTCCAACTCCTGACGCAAGATCTACCCAACTGCGCGGTCATCATCCTGACCGTGTCAGAAGAAGCCGACGAGCTTGGCCAGGCGCTGCGCGACGGCGCCCGCGGCTATCTCGTCAAGAACATCGACGCGGATGCGCTGGTGTCCGCCATCCGCCGCGCCGCCAACGGCGAAGCCGTCATTGCGGACAGCATGACGGCCAAGCTGGTTGAACAGTTTCGCGGACAGGCCAGCCAGACGCCGCCGCCGCCCGGCACGGCCGAGCGCCACCGCCTCACCGCGCGCGAAACACAGATCGTGCAGTGGCTGGCGCGCGGGGCCAGCAACAAGGTCATTGCGCGCGAACTGGATGTCAGCGAAAGCACTGTCAAGATCCATGTGCAGAACGTGCTGAAAAAGCTCAATCTGACCAGCCGTGTGCAGGTTGCGGTGTATGCCGTGGAACGCGGCTTGTACACCGAGGAATAGTCTGAAAAAAAGGCGCCGCGCGCGTCGCGCCGTTTGATTTTCGACAAGGCCCGGGGGACGGGCGGCCCATAGACTGGCCGTCATGCAAACTCGAACCTCTCCCATAGAGCTCGTGGCCCCGGCAGGCAGTCTGGCCGCCTTGAAAGCGGCGATTGAAGCGGGCGCCGACACCGTCTATCTCGGGCTCAAGAACGCCACCAACGCCCGCAACTTTGCCGGGCTCAATTTCACCGAAGCCGACATTCGCGCAGGCGTCGAACTGGCGCATCGCCACAACCGGCATGTGCTGTTCGCCATCAACACGTTCGTGCAGGCGGGCCGGATGGCGGAATGGCAGGCCGCCGTCGACGCGGCCCACGACCTGGGCGCCGACGCCGTCATCATGGCCGATCCGGGCCTCTTGGCGTACGCCAGCGACCGCTATCCGGACCTGCGTCTGCATCTGTCGGTGCAGGGCTCGGCCACCCACACCGACGCCATCGAACTCATGAAGGAACAGTTCGGCATCCGCCGCGTGGTGCTGCCGCGCGTGCTGACATTGACGGAAATCGCGCGCATCTGCGCCAACGTCAGTGTCGAGGTCGAGGTCTTTGGTTTTGGCAGCCTGTGCGTCATGGCCGAAGGCCGCTGCCTGCTGTCGTCATACGCCACCGGCGACTCTCCCAACAACAAGGGCGTCTGTTCGCCCGCGCACGCGGTGCGCTGGGTCGAAGAAGACGGCCGCATGGATGCGCGCCTGTCCGGCATTCTCATCGACCGCTACGAACCCGGCGAACCGGCCGCGTACCCCACGCTGTGCAAGGGCCGCTTCGAAGTGGACGGGCAAGCCGACCACGCACTCGAAGAGCCCACCAGCCTGAACGCCATCGGCCTGTTGCCCAAGCTGGCCGAAATGGGTGTGTCCGCCATCAAGATCGAAGGGCGCCAGCGTAGTCCGGCGTATGTCACGCAGGTGGTGTCCACGCTGCGTGCGGCGCTGGACAGCGTGCACGCAGACGCGTCGCGCTTTTCTCCGCGCCCCGAATGGAACGCCATGCTGGCGCGCCATGCCGAGGGTTCACAAGTCACACAAGGCGCTTTCGAACGTCCATGGAAATGACCCCCATCCCCTTCCAGATTTCCGTCGGCCCCTTGCTGTATTACTGGCCACGCCAGCGCACCATGGATTTTTACGCCGCCGTCGCGGAAAGCCCGGCGGACATCGTCTACATCGGCGAAACGGTCTGTAGCCGGCGACACGAGCTGCGCGCCGACGATTGGCTTGAACTGGCGCGTGATCTGCGCGCGGTGGGCAAGACGGTCGTGCTGTCGGGCCGCACGTTGATTGAGACCGGCGCCGAGGCCAGCGCGCTCAAGAAGCTGTGCGAACAGCAGGATTTCATGGTCGAGGCCGGTGAACTGGGCGCGGTGCGCCACCTGAGCGGTCGCGGCTTTGTTGCTGGCCCGCATGTCAACGCCTATCACGGCGGCACGCTGACCTGGCTGGCCAGCCGCGGCGCCGTGCGTTTTGTCGCCCCGCTCGAAATGGACGGGCCCACGTTGGAACAGCTGCTGCGCGAGCGTCCCGCCGGCATGCAGGCGGAAGTCATGGTGTGGGGCAGGATGGCGCTGGCGTTTTCGGCGCGCTGCTTCACGGCGCGGCACTTCCGCCTGAAAAAGGACGACTGCGGGTTCCGCTGTATCGAGCATCCCGACGGCCTGGACATGCGCACCCGAGAATCCCGCGAATTCCTGAGCATTAACGGCATCCAGGTCCAATCTGCGGCGTGCCTGGACTTGTTGGCCGAAGCGCCCGAACTGGCGGGCATGGGCGTCGACGTCCTGCGCATCAGTCCGCAATCTGCGGGCACCCTGGAAGCGATTGCGGCACTGGACGCCACGCGCCGAGGCGTCAACCCCACGCCGGTGTCGCCACCCGCCGGAATCGGCCGATGCAACGGGTACTACTACGGGCAGGCCGGCATCGGCCTGCAGGAGGCCGCCGCATGAGCGCCACCCTGAATCTACCGCCCATGCTGGCCAAATTGGGCAAGCGTGTCCCGGGACCCTTCGTGTCCCTGCACTTTGTCGCGGGACTTGAGCTGGCGCGCCGGATGAAGTGGCTGGAGCCGCCCGCAGAGCTGAACGGACGTACGTTTGCCATCACCGTCGAAGACCTGGGCTTGCGCAGCAGCTTCGTGGTGCGCGACGGCGCCTTCCGGCCGCTGTGGAACAAGGGGCCGCAACAAGGCGCTGCCGACCTGGAACTCGGTGCGAAACTCGCTGACTTTCTGGCGCTCATGCGTGCGGAAACCGATGCCGACACCTTGTTCTTCCAGCGCCGCTTGCGTATCGCGGGCGACACGGAACTGGGATTGATCGTCAAGAACTGGCTGGATGCGTCGCCACGGCCCGCGTGGCTGCAGCGGATCAGCGCGGTGAATGGTGGAATCGGGAGTGGGGCGGGCAGCTGAGCTCCCGGCAGATCCAACAACCGGTTCCTGCTAATCGGTTCCTGCTAATCGGTTCCGGCCTTCGGATCCATCTCCCAGTCAGTTCCCTCCGCGCCTCTCCATGCGGCGCGCTACCCGCGACAAAGCCAGGCTGGCGACCAGATACAACAGCGCCACCGCCAGGTAGACCTCGACGTGATAAGGCCGCCAGTCGGTGCCCGCAACCACCGACTTGGCCGCGCCCAACACGTCAAACACGCCAATGATGCTGACCAGCGACGTGTCCTTGACCGCGCCCACAAAGACGCCCAGCGCGGCGGGCGCGGCGATGCGGCGGGCTTGCGGCCAGATCACACACGCATAGGCCAGCGCGGGGTGCATGCCCAAGGCGCGCGCGGCCATCATTTGGCCAGGCGGAATCGCCTGCAGCGCGCCGCGCAGCACTTCGGCCAGCACACATGCGGTATGCAAGGTCAGCGCTGCCAGCGCCATGCTGAACTTCGACACACCGCCGCCCAGCAGCATTGGCAGCACAAAGGACGCGAACAGCAACTGGGTCACCAGCGGCACGCCGCGCACCGCTTCGATCAGGCCGGCGGCGGCCAATGAACCGGCAGGGCTGCCGGACCGGCGAAGC
>CBHWAL010000070.1:0-12651 GCA_966111495.1 uncultured Achromobacter sp.
ACCGGGGAAATTACCTACTCGCCCGGCTGGAAGGCCTTGTTGGGCTATGGCGAGGCCGAGCTCACGACGCGCATCGAAGACGCCTACACCCGCCTGCATCCCGATGATCTGGTCTACGTGCGCGCCGCCATGCAGGACCACTTCGACGGCAAGACGGACAGCTACGAAGTCGAGCATCGCATCCGATGCAAGGACGGCAGCTACAAATGGATCTGCAGCCGCGGCAAGGTTGTGAGCCGCGACGAATCGGGCAGGGCGCTGCGCATGATGGGCACCACCACCGACATCAGCGCCGTGCGCGCCATGTCCGACAGGCTCCAGCGCACGGCGGACCTGGTCGTCAACCTGACCGACGCGGTGCCCGGCCTGGTTTTCCAATGCCAGCCGGTGCCCGAGGGCGGTTCGCGGTTTTCGTACGTCAGCGCGGGCATCTGGGACATGTTCGAACTCACGGCGGACGACGTGCGGGCCAGCACGACCGCCGTCGAACAGCGCATCCATCCGGAAGACCTGCCTGTCTATCGCGCGTCATTGCAGGTCGCCGCGGTGGCGCGCGCGCCGTGGCATCTGGAATTCCGCGTCTGCCTGCCGCTGCAGGGTGTGCGCTGGCGGCAGGGCGACGCCAGTCCCCGGCGAGATGCCGACGGCGGCGTGGTCTGGCACGGTTTCGTCACCGACATCACCGACCGCAAGCGGGCCGAACTCGAACTGCGCGAACTGGCGGGGACCGACGCCCTGACAACCCTGCCCAACCGCCGCCATTTCATGTCGGGCATTGCCGCGGAGCTGGTGAGGATCAAGGGCCATGGCGGCCTGGGCTCGGCGGTGCTGATGTGCGACCTGGACCACTTCAAGCACATCAATGACACCTGGGGCCACGCGATCGGTGATGGTGTCCTGCAGCATTTCGCGAACATGCTGCGCACACAGTTGCGCGAGATCGACCTGGTGGGGCGAATCGGCGGCGAGGAATTTGCCGTCGTGCTGCCGGACACCGACATCGAGCGCGCCCATGTTTTCGCCCGCAACGTGCAGCGCCGCATCGCCGATACGCCGTATCTGTCCGAAGGGCGGCACATACCGCTGACCGTCAGCATCGGGATTTCCGCGCTGCACAACAAGGACGACGACGCCGAGCTGGCGCTCAGCCGCAGCGACCGGGCGCTGTACTACGCCAAGCAGCGGGGACGCAATCGGATCGAGTCGGTGTTTTCCCGATAGAACAACCCGCCAGGCCATTTGTTCCATTGACCGTACATTAGGACACCCCTAGAGTTCCCTGCATGGGAACCTCATTACCACTTCCGAAGTACCACCAGATCTATCTCGTCCTGCGCGAACAGTTGCAGGAGGGACGGTTCGATCAGGACGGCGTGCCCGGAGAGCACGCGCTGGCGGACCAGTTCGACGTGGCGCGCATCACGATCCGCAAGGCGATGGAGATGCTGGTGGCGGACGGGCTGGTGTCGCGCCGGCCGGGTCTGGGCACCTGGCCCCTGCGCGGCGCGTCCAGCGCCCACAGCGCGCCGTCCCCCAGCGCGCAGCAGAAGGCGCATCTGACCGGCCTCCTGGAAAACATCGTCAACATGGGCCTGCGCACCTCTGTGCAGGTGCTGGACAGCACGCTGGTGTTTGCGCCGCCCACGGTGGCCGAGGCGCTGCACATTCCGTCCGGCACGCCCGTGCACAAAAGCCTGCGGGTTCGCAGCACCGACGCCGGGCCGCTGTCCCACATCACCACCTACGTGCCGCAATCCGTGGCCGATTTCACGCGGGAAGACCTCGAGCGCGAGCCGCTGCTGATGCTGCTGGAGGCGGCCGGCGTGGAGTTCGGCGGCGCCACGCAGACCATATCCGCGCGGCTGGCCGATGCGCAGGTCGCGCGCCATCTGGACGTGTCGGTGGGCTCGGCCTTGCTGGCCGTCACGCGCCTGGTGCGCGATGTCGGCGACCGGCCCGTGCAATTGCTGCAGGGCCTGTACCGGCCCGACCGCTACCAATATCAGTTGCAGCTATCGCGCGTCGGCAGCATCGACGCCAAGGTCTGGGTCAGCGAAGAGCTGTCGGCCCAATTCCATTGAACCCTTCGGAGATCCGTCCATGAATTCGCGCCGCACTTTCCTCTACCAATCCGCCGCCGCCGCGGCCCTCGTGTCCGCGCCGTGGGTGGCCCGATCGCAGGGCGCCGCGCCCATCAAGGTCGGCGTACTGCACCCGGTGACCGGCGCGTTGGCGTATTCGGGCCAGCAATGCCGCCTGGGCGCGCTGCTGGCCATCGAGGACATCAACAAGGCGGGCGGCATCAAGTCGCTGGGCGGCGCGCCGCTGCAGGCGGTGCTGGGCGATGCGCAGTCGCGTCCCGAGGCGGGTTCGGCCGAAGTCGAGAAGATGAATGAGGCGGGCGTGTCGGCCATCGTGGGCGCGTATGCGTCGGCGATCTGCCTGGCGACGACGCAGACGGCCGCCAAGTACAACCTGCCGCACGTGGTGGACGTGGGCGTGGCCGACCAGATCGTCGAGCGCGGCCTGAAGAACACGTTCCGATTTGGCCCGGGTTATCGCGCCTGTAGCGAACGCGCCATCCTGGACCTGGCCGCGCTGAACGACGCCGCCGGCAAGCCGGCCAAGACCGTCATGATCGTGCACGAGGACTCGCTGTTCGGCACGGGCACGGCCGCGCTGCTGGCCAAGTCGCTGCCGCAGCACGGTTTCGAGGTCAAGGAGATCGTCAAGCACCCGAATCCCACGCGCGACTTCAACAACATCGTGCTGCGCATGCGCTCGGTGAATCCGGACATCGTGATCCCGGCCAACTACTACAACGAATACGCCTTGCTGCTGCGCGCGATGAAGCAGCAGAAGGTGCAGCCCAAGGCCATCTACTCGGTGCTGGGCGGCGCGGCGTCCAGCTACAAGTTCCTGAAGGAATTCCCGGACATCGCCAACGGCATCATCGACTGCAACCACTGGTTCAACCCGAAGGACGCACGCGTCGCGCCGCTGAAGGCCCGCGTGGAAGAGAAGGGCGCGTATTTCAGCTACGAGGTCTTCATGACCTACACCGCGATGCTGCTGCTGGCCGACGCGCTGGAGCGCGCCAAGTCCGCCGACCGCGCCGCAATCACCGAGGCGCTGGCGGCCAGCACCTTCCAGGACAACCTGATGCCCTACGGCCCGACCAAGTTCGTCAACGGCCAGAACACCGGCGCGCAGCCGCTGCTCACGCAGGTGATCGGGGGCGACATCAAGGTGATCTTCCCGGCCGAATACCGCCAGGCCGACGCCGTGTTCCCGCTGAAGGCCTGATCAGACCCATGCTCGATCCCGCCATCCTCTTTTCCTCGGTGCTGAACGGCCTGACGACGGGCGCGGTCTACGCGCTTATCGCGCTGGGCCTGACCCTGATCTACGGGGTGCTGCACATCATCAACTTCGCCCACGGCGCGGCGCTCATGGTGGCGCTGTACGCCGTGTACCTGCTCAAGGACCGGTTCGGCATCGACCCGTACGCCGCCTTGCCGCTGGTGGTGCCGGGCATGTTCGTGCTGGGCTACGCGTTGCAGCGCCTCGTCATCAACCGCGCCAGCCACGGCAAGGACGAGAACATCCTGCTGGTGACGCTGGGCCTGGCGATCGTGCTGGAAAACCTGGCGCTGGTCTGGTTCAAGTCGGACACGCGCAGCATCGACACGGCGTACACGCTGTCCACGGTAGAGATCGGCCCCGCCATGATCGCGCTGCCCAAGGTCATTGCCTTCTGCGGCGCGCTGGCGGTGGCGGCGGTGCTGTTCTGGATCATCCGCAGCACGGACCTGGGCCGCGCGATCCGCGCTGTCGCTCGCGAAAAGCAGGGCGCCAAGCTCATGGGCATCGACGTCGAAAAGGTCTACGCGGTGTCGTTCGGCATCGGCATGGCGTGCCTGGGCGCGGCGGCGTGTTTCCTGCTGCCGGCCTATTACGTCAATCCGCAGGTGGGCAGCGGCTTCGTGCTGGTGGCCTTCACCATCGTGGTGCTGGGCGGCATGGGCAGTTTCGTGGGGGCACTGGTGGGCGGACTGCTCATCGGCGTGGTGGAGTCCATCGGAGGCCTGTTCCTGGGCGACTCGCTGGGCCAGATGGGCATCTTCGCGATCTTCATCGCGGTGCTGCTGTTTCGCCCGCAGGGGCTGTTCGGGGCGAGGGGCTGACGATGAAACGGGATCTTTGCGCAATCGCGCTGTTCGGGGTGGTGCTGGTGGCTGTGGCCGCTCTGTCCCAATCGGGCGTGCTGCTGACGTTCGTGATGATGTCGCTATATGCGGCCCTGTTGTCGCAGGCCTGGAACATTCTGGGCGGGTATGGCGGCCAGTTGTCGTTCGGTCATGCGCTGTTCTTCGGCGTGGGCGCGTATGCGCAGGCGCTGGGCCAGCTCAACCTGGGGTTGAATCCGTGGCTGGTGCTGCCCGGGGCGATCGCACTGGGCGCGCTGGTCGGCGTGGCGGTGGGCGGGCTGACGTTCCGTTATGGGCTGAAGGGATCGTACTTCGCGCTGGTCACGCTGGCCTTCGCTGAAGTCTTCCGCATTCTGGCCCTGTCGGCGTCGTTCACGGGCGGCGGCGTGGGCCTCATGGTGCCGCTGCAAGAGGGCGTAGCCAACATGCAGTTCGGCTCGCGCCGCGGCTACATCTATCTGCTGCTCGCCTTCGTGCTGCTGGCGCTGCTGGTGACCGCGTGGCTGCGCCATTCGCGCTTCGGCGCCTACCTGCAGGCCGTGCGCGACAACGAGGATGCGGCGCGCGCCATCGGCGTGAACCCGCTGCGCGTGAAGCTGGGCGGCATCGCGCTGTCCGCCGCCTTCATGAGTGTCGCGGGCGCCTTCTACGTGCAGGTCTTCCAATATATCGACCCGGGTATTGCGTTCGGCTCGGCCGTGTCAGTGGAGGCGCTGGTCGGCGCCATCGTCGGCGGCATGGGCACGCTGTGGGGCCCGCTGCTGGGCGCGGTCACGCTGCATGCGCTGGCCGACCTGACCCGCAATCTGTTCGGCGAGCTGCCGGGCATCAGCATGGTCATCTACGGCGTGGTGCTGATCCTGATCGTCATGTTCATGCCGCGCGGCATCACCGGCGGCGGCCAGTCGCTTGCCCGCCTGTTTGGCATGAAGGAGCGCGCCCGTGTCTGACATCCTGCTGCAAGCGCGCAATCTGTCCATCACCTTCGGCGGCTTGAAGGCCGTGCAGGACGTCAGCCTGGACGTGCCGCAAGGTTCGCTCACCGCCCTGGTGGGCCCCAACGGCGCGGGCAAGACCACGCTGTTCGGCCTGCTGTCGGGGTTTCTGAAGCCCGGCTCGGGCTCCGTGCACTTCGCGGGCCAGGACATTACGGGCCAGGCGCCGCACGAATCCGCGCGGTTGGGCCTGACCCGCACCTTCCAGATCGTGCAGCCGTTCGGCGCGCAGACGGTGCGCCAGAACATCGCCGTGGGCGCGCATCTGCGCCTGGCGGATCGCGACGAGGCGCTGGCCGCGGCCGAGGCCGTGGCCGCGCGCGTCAACCTGCAGGCCTCGCTGGACAAGCCGGCGGCCGACCTGACGGTGGCTGGGCGCAAGCGCCTGGAACTGGCGCGCGCGCTGGCCACCCGGCCGCGCCTCTTGCTTCTGGACGAGGTGCTGGCGGGCCTGAATCCCAGTGAGATCGACGAGATGATTCCGGTGGTGAAAAAACTGGTGGACGATGGCGTCACCGTCCTGATGATCGAACACGTGATGCGTGCGGTGATGAGCCTGGCCGAGCACGTGTGGGTGCTGGCGCAGGGCCGGCTGATCGCGGCGGGCACGCCCGGCGAGGTCACGCGCGATCCGAAGGTGGTCGAGGCCTATCTGGGCCACGGCGCGGCGGCCCGGCTGGCCGCGCAGGGAGCCCCGGCATGAGCGCGCTGCTGGAGGTCAAGGGTTTGCGCGCAGGTTACGGCCGCATGGAAGTGCTGCGCGGCGTGGACCTGGACGTGGGCGCCGGCGAGATCGTGGTGCTGCTTGGCAGCAATGGTGCCGGCAAATCCACGCTGAACAACACGGTGTGCGGCCTGTGCCGGCCGTGGGGCGGCTCGGTGCGTTTTGAAGGGCAGGACCTGACCGGCCGCCACTACCGCCAGGTGGTGCAGGCCGGTCTGATCCAGGTGCCCGAGGGCCGCCGCGTCTTCCCGAACCTGAGCGTGCGCGAAAACCTGGAGCTGGGCTCTTTCACCCGGGCACGCGCGCGCCGCGCCGAGAACCTGGACAAGGTGCTCGCGATCTTTCCGCGGCTGCGCGAACGCCTGGAACAACTGGCCGGCACCATGTCCGGCGGCGAACAGCAGATGCTGGCCATCGGCCGCGGCCTCATGGCCGAGCCGCGCCTGCTGATCCTGGACGAACCCTCGCTTGGCCTGTCGCCGCTGATGGTCGAGGAATTGTTCGGCCTCATCAAGCGGCTGCACGGCGACGGACTGGCGATCCTGCTGGTCGAGCAGAACGTGGGGCAGTCGCTGGAAACCGGGCAGCGCGCCTACGTGCTGGAAAACGGCGCCGTGCGCTACAGCGGCAGCTGTCCCGACCTCTTGGCCAGCGACGACGTGCGCCGCGCCTATCTGGGGATGTAATCATGGCCCAGCCTCAAACCCTGGCCCAAAAGCTGATCGCCGCCGCCTGCGGGCGCGAGACGGTGGCCGAGGGCGAAATCGTGACCTGTGCGGTCGACCTGGCGATGTTCCACGATTCCAGCGGTCCGCGGCGCTTGAAGCCCATGCTGGAAGAGCTGGGCGCCACGCTGTGGGACCCGTCCCGGATCGTGCTGGTCATCGACCACTACGTGCCGGAATCCGACGACGAATCGCGCCGCATTGTGCGCATCGCGCGCGATTGGGCCGCGGAACAGCAACTGCCCAACGTATATGACTCGGTGGGCATCTGCCATGTCGTCGTGCCGCAGCACGGGCACATCCGGCCCGGCATGTTCTGCGTGGGCGGCGACTCGCATTCGCCGACTGGCGGCGCGTTCGGCGCCTACATGTTTGGTATTGGCAGCACCGAGATGCTGGGCGTGGCGGTCACCGGCCAGATCTGGGTCAAGGTGCCCAAGACGCTGATGATGAATTGGCGCGGCCGGCTGGCCGATGGCGTCACCGCCAAGGACATGATGCTGCACATGATCGGCCGCTACGGCATGAACGGCGGGCGCTATCAAGCGGTGGAGTTCTGTGGCGAAGCCGTGCGCGCGCTGTCCATGCAGGAGCGCATGACGCTGTCCAACATGAGCGCGGAACTCGGTTCGCAGGTCGGGCTCATTGCCCCGGACGAGACCACCGCGGCCTGGCTGCGGGACGCGGGCGCGACGGAAACGCTGGATCCGGCCCGCTGGCAGAGCGATCCCGAAGCCGACGCCGAGTGGCATGAGTTTGATGCCGCCACGCTGGCGCCTCAGGTTGCCGCGCCGCACAGCCCCGCCAATGCGCGCGGCGTGGACGAATACAACGACGTGCCGGTGCAGGTGGCCTACATCGGCGCGTGTACGGGCGCCAAGCTGGAAGACCTGCGTGCCGCGGCCAGCGTGCTGCGCGGCCGCCGGCTGGCGGACGGCATGCAGCTGATGGTGGCGCCGGCCAGCTTGCAGGACCAGGGCCAGGCCGAGCGCGAAGGCGTCATGCAGGTGCTGCGCGACGCCGGCGCCCAGGTGCTGGCCACCTCGTGCGGCGCCTGTGCGGGCTATGGCGGGTCCATCCCGGACGGCGCCAGCGTCATCGCCACCACCGCCCGCAATTTCAAGGGGCGCATGGGGTCGGAGACCGCGCAGGTCTACCTGGCCTCGCCGTATACGGTCGCGGCTTCGGCCGTGGCGGGGCGCGTTGCCGATCCCCGGGAGTTCCTGGCATGAACGAAAACACCACGACGCATCGCGTCTGGCGCGTGGGCGCGGACATCGACACCGATGCGCTGGCCCCGGGCGCCTACATGAAGTTCGGCATCGACGAGATCGCGCGCCACTGCCTGCAACGCGTCCGCCCCGACTTTGCCGGGCAGGTGCAGCCGGGCGACGTGCTGGTGGCCGGTCCCAATTTCGGCATCGGCTCGTCGCGCGAGCAGGCGGCGGCCGCCCTGGTGCACCTGGGCGTGGCCGCGGTGATCGCGCCGTCCTTCAACGGCCTGTATTTCCGCAACGCCTTCAACGTCGGGCTGCTGCTGCTCACATGCAGTCAGGCCGAGACCCTGGCCGAGGGCGAGGGCATCACGTTCGATCCCGTCGCGGGCCGCATCGGCCGCCCCGGCGGCACGCCCGCCGAATTGCACTGCGAGACCGTGCCCGGCTTTCTCCTTGACATGGTGCAGGCCGGCGGACTGCTGAATCTGCTGAAACAGCGTCAAACCTCTTAGGAACAACATCATGCTCGACCCCGTTACCCTGGCGGTCCTGAAGGGCCGCCTGGAACAGATCGCCGACGAAATGGACGCCACGCTGTACCGCAGCGCGTTCAATCCCATCATTGCCGAGGCCCATGACGCCTGCCACGGCATGTACGACGCGGCCACCGGCGCCACGCTGATCCAGGGCAAGTCGGGCCTGCCCGTCTTCGTGGGCGCGATGGCGTTCGCGGTGAAGGCGGCGGCCAAGACAGCGGCCGAGCGCGGCGGCATGACGGACGGCGACGTGTGGCTGTTCAACGACCCGTACGAGGGCGGCACGCACGCCAACGACTTCAAGCTGGTCAAGCCGGTGTTCCGCGGCGGCAAGCTGTTCTGCTTTCTGGCGTCCGCAGCCCATTGGCACGACGTGGGCGGCGCGGTGCCCGGCAACTACAACCCGGCCGCCACCGAGTGCTGGCAGGAAGCGGTGCAGATTCCGCCCGTGCGCATCGTGCGCGCCGGTGTGCTGGACCAGGACGTGCTGGCCATCCTGAAGGCCAACACCCGTCTGCCCGACAGCCTGTGGGGCGACTTGAACGGCCAGCTGGCCGCGCTGGAACTGGGCGCGCGGCGTCTGGATGGTCTGCTGGACGAATACGGCGACGCCACGGTGCTGGAGTCCCTGGACACGCTGCGTGAACGCGCGCGCCGCCTGATGCGCGACCACATCGCCCGCCTGCCGGATGGCGAATACGCCTTTGAGGACATGCTGGACAACGACGGCGTGCGCGACGCGCCGCTGCGCATCGCGCTCAAGCTCACCATCGCCGGCGACCGGCTCGGGCTGGACTTCACCGGCACGTCGCCGGCCTGCGCCGGCCCCGTGAACATCTCGCGCGCCACGGCCATCGCGGCCTGCTACGTGGCGCTCAAGCACCTGTTCCCGGACGTGCCGGCCAACGCCGGGGTGCTGGACGCGGTGGACGTGACGCTGCCGGACGGCCTGGTGATCTCGGCCGACCGTCCGCGTCCCGTGGGCGGCTACACCGAAACCATCCTGCGCATGATCGATGTGATCTTTTGCGCCATGGCCCAGGCCGCGCCGGAACGCGCCATGGCGCAGGCCTACGGCACGATCAACGCGCTGTCGATCGCCGGCTATCGCAGCGACGCCGCCCGCAAGGGCCAGCGCTGGGTCATGTTCAGCTTCTTTGGCGGCGGCCACGGCGGTCATTCGGACGGCGACGGCCTGAGCCACGGCAACGCGCCCATCTCCACCGCCACCATTCCGCCGCTGGAAATCCTGGAAGCGGCGTATCCCGTGCGTTTCACGCAATGGGCGCTGCGGCCGGACTCGGCGGGCGACGGCGCGCACCGGGGCGGCCTGGGCGCCATCTATGAAATCGAATTGCTGGAAGACAGCGCCGAAGCCTTCATCTTTGGCGAACGCGGCCGCAGCGCGCCCAAGGGCATCGCGGGCGGCGGTCAGGCCGCGCTGAACGTCTTCCGCTATCAGCAGGACGGCCAGTGGCAGTCCCCGCCCATGAGTTCGAAGATGCTGGGCATCCGGCTGCAACGCGGTGACCGCGTGCGCCTGGAAACGCCGGGCGGAGGCGGCTATGGCGAGCCCGCGCGGCGCGATGCCGCGGCGCGCGAGCACGATCGCAAGATGGGCTATGTGAGCGACATTCAGAAGGAGCAGTCGGCATGAGCGCGGCGCAAGGTTTGGTGGTGGGCGTGGACGTGGGCGGCACGTTCACGGATCTGTTCGTGCTGGACGAGGCGGGCGGCAGCGCCCGCGTGGTCAAGGTGCCGTCCACGCGCGGCGAGGAAGCGCGCGGCTTCATGAACGGCATCGCGCGGGTGGCGGACGGCGCGGGCGACATCGCAACCATCGTGCACGGCACCACCGTGGGCACCAATGCGCTGCTCGAGCGCAAGGTGGCGCGCACCGGCATCATCACGACCGAAGGCTTTCGCGATGTGCTGGAAATGCGCCGTCGCGACCGGCCGCAAACCTGGGGGCTGCGCGGCAACTATGAACCCGTGGTGCCGCGTGACCTGCGGCTGGAAGTGCGCGAGCGCGTGCTGGCCGATGGCGCGTTGCACACACCCGTCGATCTGGATCAGGTCGAGGCTGCCGCGCGCACGCTGCTTGAAGCGGGCTGCGACGCGGTCTGCGTCTTCTTCGTCAACGCCTACGCCAATCCGGTGAATGAGGCCCAGGCCGCCGCGCGCGTGCGGTCCGTCTGGCCCAACGGCAACGTTACGGCAGCCACCGAGGTGCTGCCCGAGATCCGCGAATTCGAGCGCTGCTCGACGGCCGTGTTGAACGCGGCCCTGCAGCCCGTGGTGGGCAGCTACCTGACGCGGCTGGAATCTGACTTGCAGCAGCACGGCTTCGAAGGCGAGCTGCTGGTGGTGCAGAGCAATGGCGGCGTCATGTCGCGCCAAACCGCTTGCGACGTGCCCGTGCGCACCGCCTTGTCCGGTCCTGCGGCGGGCGTGATCGCCTGCGCGGCCATCGCGCGCGCCGCGGGCTTTCCCAACGTGGTCACCGGCGACATGGGCGGCACGTCGTTCGACGTATCGCTGGTGGCCGAGGGCGAGGCCTCGCTGTCGGCGCAGACCGCCATCGACTTCGGCATGGTCGTGCGCGCCCCGATGATCCAGATCGAAACCATTGGCGCGGGCGGCGGCTCGATCGCCAGTGTGGACGCCGGTGGCCTGCTGCAGGTCGGCCCGGAATCCGCGGGCAGCATTCCCGGCCCGGCCTGCTACGGCCGCGGCAACACCCGCCCCACGGTCACCGACGCCAACGTGCTGCTGGGCCGCATCGCGGCGGACCGCCCGCTGGGCGGCGGGCTTTTGGCCAAGATGGACGTGGAACTGGCGCGCGCCGCCATCGACGAGCACGTCGCGCGCCCGCTGGGCCTGGACGTCCACGCCGCGGCGGAAGCCATCCTGACCGTGGCCAACGCCAAGATGGCGGGCGCGATCCGCGTCGTCTCCATCGAGCGCGGCCACGATCCGCGCAAGTTCGCCTACATGCCATTTGGCGGCGGCGGCGCGCTGCACGTGTGCGCCATGATGAACGAGGTGGACGCCGCGCACGGTATCGTCCCGCGCTATCCGGGCGTGACCTCGGCGCTGGGCTGCGTCATGGCCGACATGCGCCATGACGGCGTGCAGACCCTGAACGTGGCGCTGAACGCGCTGGATGCGGCCGACCTGCTGGCCCGCATCGACGGGCTGGCGGATGCGTGCCAGGCGCGTCTGGATTCGGCCGGTGTGTCCTTCGAGGGCATCCGCGAAAGCATTGAACTGGACATGCTGTACGTGGGCCAGAGCCACACCGTGCGCGTGGAGGTGGGCCGCTCGGACCTCACCTGCGACGGGATCGCCGCCGCGTTCGATCGCGCCTACCAGGCCGCCTTCGGCCGCAGCCTGACCGGCATTCCGGTCCGCATCCTGAATCTGCGTTATGCCCGCATCGGCCAGCGTCCCAAGTTCGATCTGGCCTTGCTGGCGCCGACGGCCGAAGCCATGCCCGCCGCGCTGGGCACGCAGCGCGTCTTTCACGCCGGGCAATGGCACGACGCCGTGCGTTACGCGCGCCTGGACCTGCCGGTCGGCGCCGAGGTGGCGGGACCCGCCATCCTGGAACAGCCGGACACCACCATCTGGATCGAGCCCGGCTTTGCCGGCCGCGTCGATTCCCTGGGCAATCTGCTGATCGCCCGCACCGCATCGTAGGAGCCGCCATGCACGCCTTCGATCCCCGCACGACCGCGCTGGTCATCATCGACCTGCAGAACGACTTCCTGGCGCCGGGCGGCGCGTACGACCGCGGCGGCGCGGTCAGCCCGCAGGCGAAAGCCTTGCCGGCGCGCGTGGCGCCCGTGGCCCGCGCGCTGAAGGCGCAGGGCGGCTTCGTGGCCGCCAGCCAGTTCACGCTGTGGCCCGACGCGCACGGCGAGCCCATGATCTCGCCGCACCTAAAGCAATTGCGCCCGTTCCTTCGCAACGGCGATTTCGTGGCCGGCTCACATGGTCAGGCCAACGTGGCCGAGCTGGACGGGCTGGTCGACGTGTCGGTCTGGAAGGTTGCGTATTCGGCCTTCTTCAACACGCAGCTCGATTGGGTGCTGCGGCGCGCGGGTATCTCGAGCGTGGTGGTGGCGGGCATCGTCACCAACGGCGGCGTCGCCAGCACGGTGCGCGATGCCCACATGCGCGACTATCACGTGACGGTGCTGGCCGACGGCTGCGCCGCGCCCACGCCCGCCATGCACGA
>CBHWAL010000071.1:0-12537 GCA_966111495.1 uncultured Achromobacter sp.
TCGGGTCAGGTGAATGTGGTGCATCTGCTGTCGCCGATGACCGTGTGGGCGCGCTTTGGCAGCAAGGTGCCCGCCAAGGTGGTGGCCTGGAACCACGTCGGCGGCTCCGGCCTGACCGTGACGCCCGCCGTCAACGCCGTGAAGGACCTGGGCGGCAAGACGGTGGCGATTCCGTTCTGGTATTCCATCCACAACGTCATGCTGCAGTACCTGCTGCGCGAGAACGGCCTGACGCCGGTGGCGCGCAAGGACGGCGCGCCAGCCGCCAATGAAGTGAATCTGGTCGTCATGGCGCCCGCGGACATGCCGCCGGCCTTGGCGCAACAACGCATCGCGGGCTACATCGTGGCCGAGCCCTTCAACGCGGCGGCGGAAACTCTTGGCGTGGGCAAGGTGCTGCGCTTTACGGGCGACATCTGGCGCAACCACGCGTGCTGCGTCGTCTTCATGCACGAGCGCGACCTGACGCAGCGGCCGGAATGGTCGCAGAAGGTGGTGGACGCCATCGTGCAGGCGCAGCTCTGGATCCGCGACAACCGGGCCGAGACCGCGCGGCTGCTGTCCAAGGAGGGCATCAACCGCTACACCCCGCATACGCTGCCAGCGCTGGCCAAGGTGCTGGCGCCGCCGCCCGAGGACCGCGAGCAGTACCTGGCCAGCGGCGCGATCCGGCATGCCGATTGGGATGAACGCCGCATCGACTTCCAGCCGTATCCGTTTCCCAGCTACACCGAGGAACTGGTGCGGCGGCTGCGCGACACACTGATCGAGGCTGACCGGGGATTCCTGGCTGACCTGGATCCGGCGCGCGCGGCGGCTGAGCTGGTGGATGATCGCTATGTCCGGCGGGCGATCGAATCGGCTGGCGGCCTGTCGCGCTTCGGCTTTTCCGACGCCTATAGCCGGACCGAGATGGTGCAGGCGTGACGGGACGCGAGTCGGTGGCGCAGGCACCGCACGAAGCGCCGGCACCGCACGAGGCGCCGGCACCGCACGAGGCGCAGCAGCGGCCCGCGGCGCCTTCCCGGCCCAAGACGGCCGCGGGCCTGGGCCTGGGTGCGCGCTACGCGCTTGGCATGGGTGGGCTGGGGCTGCTGCTGGCGTTGTGGTGGCTGGGCACGGAAGTCCTGGCGCCGGCGGGCGGCATGGCGCGGCGCTTTGCGCCCGGGCCCACCTTCGTCAGTCTGGGCGAATTGCTCACCAGCTCGGATTTGCCTGCCCACATCCTGGTCAGCCTGCGGCGGATCGCGGTGGGATTGGGGCTGGCCTTGGCGGTCGGCGTGCCGCTGGGCCTGGCGATCGGCAGCTGGCGCCGGCTGGAAGCGGCCGCATCGCCCGCCATGCAATTTCTGCGCATGATCTCGCCGCTGTCGTGGATGCCGATCGCGGTCATGGTGTTTGGGGTGGGCGACGATCCCGTCTATTTCCTGCTGGCGTTCGCGGCGGTCTGGCCGATCGTGCTGAATACGGCGGCAGGCGTGCAGCAGCTTGATCCGCGCTGGCTGCAACTGGCGCAAAGCGTGGCCGCCACCCGCTGGGAGACCCTGCGCAGCGTCATCCTGCCCGGCGTGATGGGTCACATCCTGACCGGCGTGCGGCTGG
The DNA here is from genome assembly GCA_966111495.1 of uncultured Achromobacter sp. Lineage (GTDB taxonomy): Bacteria > Pseudomonadota > Gammaproteobacteria > Burkholderiales > Burkholderiaceae_B > Achromobacter. The sequence continues at coordinate 1,603 of CBHWAL010000071.1, forward strand.
CCATCGGCATCCTGTGGATCGTCCTGGTCCCGTGCGAAATGCTGGGCGTGTCCGCGGGCATGGGGTACTTCATTCTGGACACGCGCGACCGGCTGGCGTATTCGGAGCTGATGGCGATGGTGCTGATGATCGGCGTGCTGGGGTTTTTGCTGGATGCCGGCGCCCGGGCGTTGTACCGGTACTGGCGGGGGCAGTAGCGATCTGGGCCGCCCGCTACTTGCGCGCGCTTTTGCCGTTTGTCGCGCACACCAGGTCCCGCAGCCGCCGCTGCACCGGGTCGCGCGTCACGGGCGCATTGCGGATGCCCGCTACCGGAATGGATTCCACGATCGCCCCGGTGGCGTCGTTGCCGGCGTGGTGCAGGACCTCGGTGACGGTATAGGTGTCGGCGGTGCAGTTCAGCGTGATGGGCTGGGTCACCGAGCCGTAGGGTTGGCCGTTGGCCTCGGAAATGCGGGGCTGGGCGTAGAACCAGGCCACCGTCACGGCCCGCACCGCCGGGCTTTCGGACACGGTGCGGATGGATTTGCTGTCGTAGAACACGCCAGGCATCGTTTGCGGGTCGACCGGAACCCAGGCTGGATCGTTGGCGGCGGCGCCATGCGCCAGCGGGCCGCCGCTCGCCGCGACAAACAGGGCCAGGGCGAGGAGGGCAGAAGGAGGCCTTGCGGTCATGGGCGATTCCGTGGTGTCGGGGCAGGGGCGCGCGTCCGGTAAGACGTGAGCGTGAGTTACGCCAGTATAGAGAACCAGGCGCAACGCGCTATAGTTCTGTCCGTTCGATAAATGTGGCTGGCGGAGTGGGGGGCTGGCATTATGCCCAGGATGCCTGGACCCAAGACCATCAGACTCGTGGCCGCCGGCCTGGCGGTCCTCTCGGCCGCCGTGCTGGCGCGGGGCATCTATCAGATCATCCCGATGGGCGATCCGCTGCCGCGCAGCGAGGTCGTGGGCGAACTTAACGGCCCGGCACTGGCGTCTTATTCGCGCGTTGCCATCCAGCGTTACGGCGAACGCCAATTGCTGACCGGCCAGCTTCTGGTCACCGCCAAGGACATTGACGGCCTGGCGCAGGCGCCCGTGCTGGACACACAGATCCCCGCCTTGAAAGATCGGCTGCAGAAGCAGCGCATCCAGCTCGCGCAGACCGGCGCCATCACCGCGATGGCGCATGGCCACGGCGATCTGGCCCTGACCATGCTGCAGACTGGCCGGTCCACCTCCGATGCGCGCAACCTCATTTATGGAGGGCGGGGCACCGGCGTGTTCGAGCTGCTGGCCTCCGTCAGCGGCGATACCGGCGTCACCTTGATCGGCGCGCCCGGCGGCGAGCCGCTGTATCTGATCACCAGCACCCTGCGCAGTCCGGGCGAAGGCGACCAGCCCGCCGCCTGGGATGCGTTGCGTTCCGACGACCTGGGCGTTACCTGGACCTACGATCCCGACGTGACGCTGGGGGTGCCTCAGCTGCACACCGCCTTTCTCACCGACCGGTTGGCGATTGCCCTGGAAAACCACGAGACCGGCGTGCGCCTTCTCTATAGCTGCGACGGCGCCAAGCGGTGGTCGGCGACGCGGCTGAAGGAACAGGTCTGGCCGGACTCGGCGGCGTTTGAGCGCAAGTTTGCCGAGACGGCGGAGCGGGACCGCAAGGCTTACGGCCCGGAGCAACTTGGCTATGGCTGGTCGCTCTACCCGCTGGACGACACGCGCGCGGTGGGCTGGAGCTGGCGCAACCGCGTGCGGCCCGAAGGCCAGGACGCGCCCGAGCTGATCGAGACACGCCGCTTCGAGGTGCAATTCCAGGAAGGCGCATCGCCCGCGTTCCGCATCACGCCGGACGTTGCCCGGGTGCCCACGCAGGACGCCCACGCGCTCCTGACGCGCGATCAGCCGGTGTTTGAAACCGAAGGCGGCACCATCTTCCAGCTCGACAAGGCCGGAATGTCCTGGGTGAAGCGATCGCGCTCGCCCGATGTGCGCGGGGCCGCCTCGTGGATCGGGCAGGCGTGGTTCGGCCCTAATGCGTGGGTCATCAAGACCTACGCCGAACAGCTTTTCTCCGGCAACGAATACACGAAGACCTACTTCTACAGCCGCGACAAGGGCAGGTCCTGGCGGCCGTTCCAGTTGTCGCACGAGCAGGAGCGCGGGCTGCTGGGCCTGGACCAGACCGGCGACGCCTTGCTGTCGCTTGCCGAACGCAACGGTAAGACCGTCATTCAGCGGTATCCGCTGGATTGAGCCCGCCTTTGCGATAGCCCTCCGTCCTGGCGATCAGCCGTCCGCCAATCAGCTGCGCGGCTCGCCCTAGGCTAATCGGCCACCACGTAATCGGGATAACGCTTGCAGATTTCAGCCACCTGGCTGAGCGTGCCGGACAGGTGCTCGCGAAGCACCTGCTGCGCCCGGGCCGGATCCTGCGCGGCGATGGCATCCAGCAGCCGTTGATGGTCGTCCAGAATGCGTTCCGCCTTGCCGGCTTCGGGCAGATGCAGCCGCCGCAACCGGTCCAGGTGGCCGCTGTAGCGCTGCGCCATCTCCCACAGGCTGGCCACACCCGCGGCTTCGTGCATGTCGCGGTGAAACGCCTGATCCGCGTTGATGAACTGTTGGTATTCGCCGCTGGCGTGGGCGGTGCGCTGCAAGTCGATGGACGATTGCAGGCGCTGGAGCAATAGCGGATCGGGCCGCTGCGCCAGCAGATGGACGATCTCCAGTTCCAGCGAGCGGCGCAGGAAATGCGCCTGCCGCGCGGCGGCAATGTCGACCCGGCTGACCACCGTGGTGTGTTGCGGATAGATTTCGACCAGGGCTTCCTCGGCCAGCCGCATGAGCGCGTCGCGGATGGGCGTCTGGCTCAGGCCGTAGCACTCGGCCAGGGTGACGCGCGACAGCGGCGCGCCGGGCACGAGTTCCAGCGAAATGATCTGGCGCCGCAGGTGTTCAAAAACCTGGGGGGCCGCGTGGCGGGAGCGATCCAGTCTGAGCTTCTGGCTTTGCATCGAGTAAACATGTCGAGGTTCCGCGCAGGGATGGGCGGATAACGAATGCCGCAGTGTAGCGGGTTTTCACCTAGCTGACGCACTAATGTATTAGTGTTTAAATGCTTTGACTCTCACTCCGCATCCCTCGTACTCCCCCATGAAACGCACCTACGAAAGCTTGCGCAGCGCTGCCTGGATGGCCAAGGATGATCTTCGTTCCTTTGGCCACCGTTCCCGCATGATGCAGATGGGCTACGGCCCCGACGATTGGGCGGGGCGCCCCGTCATCGCCATCATCAACACCTGGTCCGATCTGAACCCCTGTCACAGCCACTTCAAGCAGCGCGTCGAAGACGTGAAGCGCGGCGTGTTCCAGGCGGGCGGCTTTCCGGTGGAGTTGCCCGCGATCTCGGTGTCGGAATCCTTCGTCAAGCCGACCACCATGCTGTACCGCAACTTCCTGGCCATGGAGACCGAGGAACTGCTGCGCAGCCACCCGGTGGACGGCGCCGTCCTGATGGGCGGCTGCGACAAGACCACGCCCGGACTCATCATGGGGGCCATCAGCGCCGGCCTGCCGTGCGTCTACGTGCCCGCCGGCCCCATGCTGCGCGGCAACTGGAAGGGCAAGATCCTGGGGTCCGGGTCCGACGCCTGGAAGCTCTGGGACGAACGCCGCGCCGGCAAGATCACGCAGGAACAATGGACCGAAGTGGAGGGCGGCATCGCCCGCAGCTACGGCACCTGCATGACGATGGGCACTGCCAGCACCATGACCGCCATTGCCGAGGCCATTGGCATGACGCTGCCCGGCGCCTCGTCCATCCCCGCGGCGGACGTCAACCACATGCGCATGTCGGCCGAGTGCGGGCGGCGCGTGGTCGACATGGTCTGGGACGACCTGACGCCGCAGCGCATCCTGAGCGTGGCGTCGTTCAAGAACGCCATCAATGTCGCCATGGCGATGGGCTGTTCCACCAACGCCATCATTCACCTGGTCGCCATGTCGCGCCGCGCGGGCTGCGCCGTGGGCCTGGACGACTTCGACGCGGCCAGCCGCAAGGTTCCCGTCATCGCCAACATCCGGCCCAGTGGCGATACCTACCTGATGGAAGACTTCTATTACGCAGGCGGCCTGCCTGCGCTGATGTCGCGGTTGCAGGACCGCCACCTGGACCTGTCGGCCATGACGGTCACTGGCAAGACGCTGGGCGAGAACATCGCTGGCGCCGAGGTCTACAACGACGACGTGATCCGCAAGCTGGACGAAGCGATCTACGACGAGGGCGCGCTGGCCGTGCTGCGCGGCAATATCGCGCCCGACGGCTGTGTCATCAAGCCCAGCGCGTGCGCCCCGCAATACCTGCGCCACACCGGCCCCGCGCTGGTCTTTGACGACTATCCCAGCATGAAAGCCGCCGTCGAGGACGAGAATCTGGACGTCACCGCCGACCACATCATGATCCTGCGCAATGCCGGCCCGCAGGGCGGTCCGGGCATGCCGGAGTGGGGCATGCTGCCGATCCCGACCAAGCTGGTCAAGCAGGGCGTGCGCGACATGCTGCGCCTGTCCGATGCGCGCATGAGCGGCACCAGCTACGGCGCCTGCATCCTGCACGTCGCGCCTGAAAGTTATATCGGCGGCCCGCTGGCGCTGGTCAAGACCGGCGACACGATCACCGTGGACGTGCCCGCCCGCACCATCAACCTGAACATCAGCGACGAAGAATTGGCCACGCGCCGCGCCGCCTGGACACCGCCGCCCAGGCGCTACGAGCGCGGTTACGGCTGGGTGTATTCCAAGCACATCCTGCAGGCACACGACGGGTGCGACTTCGACTTCCTGGAAACGGACTTCGGCGCGCCCGTGCCCGAGCCCGCCATCTTCTGATTCCCGACATTTCCAAGTACCCGATCAAATACCCGGAGCCATCGTGTCCCAAATGAATCCCGAAACCCGCGCCCGGCTGGCCGGCGTCAGCACCGCCACCCTGTGCACGGCGCTCTTCAAGCGCGGCCTGCGCAACCAGTTCATCCAGGACGTGCGCCCGCTGAACGCCAACCTGCCCAACATGGTGGGCCCGGCCTTCACGCTGCGCTACATCCCCGCGCGCGAGGACCTGAACACGATCAAGGTGTTTGAAGATCGTGCGCACCCGCAGCGCGCCGCGGTCGAGACCTGCCCGGAAGGCGCGGTCTTCGTCATCGACAGCCGCAAGGATGCGCGCGCCGCATCCGCAGGCTCCATCCTGGTCACCCGTCTGATGAAGCGCGGCGTGGCGGGTGTGGTGACCGACGGGGGCTTTCGCGATTCGCCGGAAATCGCCGAGATGGGCTTTCCCGCCTATCACCAGCGTCCGTCCGCGCCCACCAATCTGACGTTGCACCAGGCGCTGGACATCAATGCACCCATCGGCTGCGGCGACGTGGCCGTGTGGCCGGGCGATATCGTCGTGGGCGACCGCGAAGGCGTGGTCGTCATTCCGGCCCATCTGGCCGACGAGATCGCGCTTGAAGCCGTCGAAATGACCGCCTTCGAAGACTTCGTGACCAGCCAGGTGCAAGGCGGCGCGTCCATCCTGGGCCTGTACCCGCCGACCGATCCGGGCACGAAGGACAAATTCGCCGCCTGGCGCAAAGAACAGGGCCGCTGAGCCTTGTCGCCGGCACGACCGGCACCTCACACATACCTATAAAACAAGGCAGGAGACAAATCATGAACACGCAACGACGCGGCGCGCTTGCCGCGCTTCTGGCCGGCGCGGTCTTCGGGACGCTGGCGTTGCCCGCCAGCGCCGCCGACTGGCCCACGCAAAAGCCGATTTCCTATGTGGTGCCGTTCACTGTGGGCGGCTCGACCGACGTGGTGGGGCGGGTGCTTGCCCAGAAGCTGGGCGACCGCCTGAAACAGAACGTCGTCGTCGAAAACAAGCCGGGCGCCGCAGGCGGCATCGGCGCGACTTACGTCGCCAAGGCGCCGCCCGACGGCTACACCTTGTTCGGCGGCACGATCAGCACCCATGCCATCAACGCCAGCCTGTACAAGAACCTGAAGTACGACCCGGTGAAGGACTTCGAGCCGGTGTCGCTGATTGCGTTCCTGCCCAATGTGCTGCTGGTGGATCCGAACCTGGGCGTGAACTCGGTGGCCGACCTGATCGCGCTGCTCAAGCGCGACCCGACCAAGCGCACGTTCGCGTCCTCGGGGGCGGGCACCTCGACGCACCTGGCCGGCGAACTGTTCGCCGGCATGATCGGCGTGCCGCTCACGCACGTGCCTTACAAGGGCACGCCGCCCGCCATGGTGGACGTCTCGTCCGGTGCGGTGACGTTCATGTTCGACCAGATGACGGCGGCGCTGCCGCTGTTGCAGACCGGCAAGCTCAAGCTGCTGGCCGTCACCACCAAGGACCGCATCGCGCTCGCGCCGGAGGTCCCGACCATGCAGGAAGCCGGCGTGCCGGGCTTCCAGATGGCGTCCTGGCAGGCGGTGTACGCGCCCAAGGGCACGCCCAAACCCATCCTGGACAAGCTGGCCGCCGAGATCGCCCTGATCCTGAAAGAGCCCGACGTGCAGGAAAAACTGGGCAAGACAATGGGCATGGAACTGGTCGGCAGCACGCCGGATGAGCTTCGGGATCTGATGGCGACCGAAATTCCGCGCTGGGCGGAAGTCGTGAAGAAGTCGGGCGCGTCGGTGGAGTAACACGACGTTTGCCGAGGGCGCGCCGGGGTTCCGGCGGTGCGCCCTCGACGCCTGGACCATGTGTCACCCCCGTGGGATACGCGGTTAGTGCGGGCTGGGCCGCGCAGCGCTAAGCTTATTGATCGACGGTGTTCAAGGAGTAGCACCATGACCGAAAGTGACAAGGCATTCACCGGTTCGATTCCGAAGCTTTACGACACCCTGATGGTCCCCATGATCTTCGCACCCTATGCGACAGGCATGGCGGTGCGAGTTGCGGGCTTTTCGCCGCGCGCGGTGCTGGAGACGGCGGCGGGCAGCGGCGCGGTCACCCGGGAGCTGGCGCCGCGGCTGGGCGCCGGGACGCGCTATGTGGCGACCGACCTCAATCAGCCCATGCTCGATTACGCAGCCGCCCGCCAGGCCGAGGGCGGCCGTATCGAATGGCGGCAGGCAGATGCCATGCACCTGCCTTTTGAAGACGAGACCTTTGACGTCGTGTGCTGCCAGTTTGGCGCGATGTTCTTTCCTGACCGCATCGGCGCCTATGCCGAGGCGCGCCGGGTCCTGCAGCCCGGCGGGCGCTTTGTCTTTAGCGTCTGGGACAGCGTTGAAGAGAACGAATTCGCGGCCGTTGTCGCGCAGGCCGTCGCCGAGATGTTTCCGGGGGATCCGCCGGTCTTCATTTCCCGCACGCCGCATGGCTACTACGACAAGGTGCGTATCCAGGATGACTTGCGCCGGGCTGGGTTTGAAGACGTCCAGATCGAGACGCACGAGGAAGTCAGCCGCGCGCAGTCCGCCCAGGAAGCGGCAACCGCCTACTGCCAGGGCACGCCCCTGCGCAACGAAATCGAAGCGCGCGACGCCAGCCTGCTGGTGCTTGCCACGGAGCGGGCGGCGCAGGCCCTGGCCACCCGCTATGGGGCCGGTGCGATCACGGGAAAGATCCAGGCGCACGTGGTCGTCGCGACAAAATAGCGCAAGCCGAACTCCTAGCTGGTGGGGGCGCGCGCGCGTTTGACCAGATCCAGAATGATCTGGAACAGCTCGCCGCGCGCAGCTTGCTGTGTGATGTCGCCTGCGACAGCGGCCTGCGACAGCGCGTCGGCCGCACCCAGCATGCCCCACAGACTTGCCAGGCAAACGCCTTGCGGGCCGGCGAACGGCGCAAGGAGGTCCTGGCATTTTTTGATGAATGCGTGCTGATACTGCGCCTTCACCGCGGCCAGTTCCGGTGACCCATTTAACGCCGCGAGCACGCCGGGGATTTCGCGCCCTTGGGCCGACACGCATTCCACGTACCGGGTGGCGATAACGTCTGCCTTGTCTTTCAGCGTGGGTTTGCTGGCGGCGATGGCGTCGTCGATGATCGCGGTCTGGCGCTGGTCGAAATCTTGGTATAGCGCCGCCAGCAGCCCGTTGCGGGTGCCGAAGTGGTCGTAGACGACGGGCTTGGACACGCCGGCTTGCTCGGCCAGCCGGCCCAGCGTCAACGCGTCCGTGCCTTCATCGCGGATCAGCGCCCAGGAAACGTCGATGAGCTGGCGTTGCCGGGCGTCCTTGGACAAGCGGCGGCGGGGAGGGGGATCGGACGGGGACGGCATCAGGGGTCTCTTGGAGGTCGGGCTCACGATTGCGGGGCAAAGATCCGCTGGCCGATGGCCTGCGCGGCGGTCAGGTGCGCTTCGGGGTATCCGGCGTCGGACGCCACCAGCAGATCGGATGTTGCCACGCGCGCGCCGCAGTAGCCGAAGATACCGTGATCAATTTGCGTCTTCATCGCGCCGAAATAGCCGTGCCGCGCATACGTGCGCATATCGGCGCCGCCGCTGGCGACCAGATGCACCTGCAGCCGCTGCAAGCGTTTGACCACCTTGCCGTCAGGGTTGGCGTCATAGGCCCAGCCATTGGTGAACACGCGGTCGATCCAGCCTTTCAACAAGGCGGGAAACGACCACCAGTGCACGGGATAGACCAGCACCAGCGCGTCTGCCCGATCCAGGCGCGCGTGTTCGGCGGTCACGTCAGCGGGCGGGTTCGACCGCGTCAGGTGCAGGTCCACGTCGGCTTGGGTGAAGCGGGGGTCGAAGCCTTCGGCGGCCAGGTCCGCCACCTCGAATGAATGCAGCGGTCCTGTTTCCAGGTCCTGCTGAGCGATCCCATGAGCGACCCCTTGCGCGACATGTTGGGCGATGGCGTGCGTAAGGGACTTCGCGTCGGGATGAGCAACAACGATAAGCGCGTGCATGCCGATTTCCTTCCATTTATCGAATTAACCTACGAATCGTAACCTACGTTTGGTAGTTTGTGCTGGCAAAACCCGATGCCTCTCGTGGGATTCGCCAATCCAGGCTCTTCACCGCGCAGGGGGCGATGCGGTTATCGTGTCGCCAGATCAGTCCCCATCGGAGGAACCATGACCTCGCGAACGGCATTGTTCGACCTGCGCTCGGAGCAGGGCGTATTGCGGATATCCATTGCGGTCACGCTCTGCATCGCCGTCATCGGCATCGGCTTTGGCGTGGCCTCGGGATCGTTCTCCATCGTCTTCGATGGGGTCTATTCGCTGGTCGACGCCAGCATGAGCGCACTATCGCTGGTGGTTGTCAGGCTCATCACCTCTTACGCCACGTCCCGGCAACTGCCGCGCAAACTGCGCGAGCGCTTCACGATGGGGTTCTGGCACCTGGAACCCATGGTGCTCGCCCTGAACGGCATCCTGCTCAGCGGCGTGGCGATCTACGCGCTCATCAACGCGATCAGCAGCTTGCTGAAAGGGGGGCGCGATCTGGAGTTCGGCCTGGCGCTGGTCTATGCCGTGCTGACCCTCACCGCCTGCGTGGCGATTGCGCTGGCCGAAGCGCGCGCCAACCGACGGATCCGGTCGGCATTCCTGCACATGGATCTGAAGGGCTGGATCATGTCGGCCAGCATCACGGCCGCGCTGCTGGTGGCGTTCTGCATCGGGTTCGGTGTGCAGGGCACCCGCTGGGAATGGATTTCGCCCTACATCGACCCGGCCGTGCTGGCAGTGGTGTGCGCCGTGATCATCCCCTTGCCGCTATCGGTCATCCGCCAGGCGTTGTCCGAGATGCTGCTGGTCACGCCTGCCGACCTGAAACAGCACGTGGACTCGGTGGCGCAGGCCTTTGTGCAGCGCCATGGCTTCGCGTCGTATCGCGCGTACGTCGCGAAGGTCGGCCGCTCGCAGGAAATCGAGCTGTATTTCATCGTGCCGGCCGACACGCCGGCGCGCGGCATCGGGGCGTGGGACAGCCTTCGCGACGAGATCGGGGAGGCGCTTGGCGCTGATAGCCCCGATCGCTGGCTGACTGTGGTGTTTACCGGCGACCCGGAGTGGGCGGAATAGCGCCAGCGCCGCAGCGGGCGGCCGTGCGCCCCTTCAAAGACACGCCGCCATCAGGAATACGGGCAGCGTCTCCCAGACGACCGCCACGGCCGACAACCAGCACAGCGCCGTGCAAAGCCAGGCATGAAACGGCGGCGCGCCCTGCGCGCGTACCCGCGCACGCTGGCGCCACGCCGCCAGCGCCATCCCGGCCAGGGCCGCCGCGCTGCCGGCGACGATGATCCACGACGACACCGGCAACCCCAACCACAGGCCCGTCAGCGCCGACCGGGCGCACGCCAGCGCGTTGACGCTGTAGATGAACAGAAAGTGCGCCAGCCAGATCAGCGGGCCGGCGATGAGGTACAGCAGTTCGACCGAGAAGCGCGTTCTCATGGGTTATCCCGTCATCCGCGGAAAAGCGTGCAGCAGCGCCAGCGCGATCAGTCCTTGCGCCACGGTGTAATGCATCATCGCCCGGGTGGTGTCGAACGCCGCGCGGCGCGTGGGGCGGAGTCGTCCCGCCAACGACCGCGCCACCGTAAAGATGGCCATCACGACCGAAATTCCGCCGAAGAGCGCCTGCAGACCCGCGACGGCGTAAGTTACTGCCGTGTAGGCGGTGGCTTGGGGACGCAGGCCGGCCTGCCAGTGCGCGGTCAGGTCCAGCGCGGGCGCCGCAGCGAGTAGCAGCGCCGCGCCGGCGACGCACCCGCGCAGCGCCGCTTGCCGGTCCTGCGACATCAGCCGCGCGGCGGCCGCTGCAAGTCCCGCGCCAGCCACCAGCATGACGGCCGACAGCATCGGCCAGCCCGGCGAGGGCAGCGCACTGGCTGCGGGCCAAGCCTGCGGATTCGTGGTCCACAGGAACAGGTAGCTGAACAGCAACGACCCGAAGATGCTGGCGCAGA
>CBHWAL010000072.1:0-12254 GCA_966111495.1 uncultured Achromobacter sp.
GTGTCGATGTCGCCAAGGTCGAGGCCGGCTACCGCGCCTCGAAGATCATCGGGGCGACCGTCTACAACGGCAATAAGGAAAAGCTCGGCACGGTGGACGACCTGATCATCGGCCCGCCCGATTGGGCGCCGTATGCGGTGTTGTCGGTGGGCGGGCTGCTGGGGGTCGGCAATCATCTGGTGACGGTCCCGCTGTCGAAGATGCAGATTGCCGGCGATCAGTTTCAGCTGCCCGACGCCACCAAGGACACGCTCAAGGCGCTGCCCGAATTCAAGTACGCCAAGTAAGGCGGTGCGGGGCAGCCCGCCCCGCACCGCGTGTCCTTATCCATGCCCGCAGGAGGCCGCATGCAGATCGAACCCGTCGCCGAACCCCGCCGTCGCGAGCCGCGCTCGCGGTCATTGGTTGCGCAGCTCAAGGACATTGACGCCCGCAGGCCGAATATTCCCGGCGAACATCTGATCGTGTTTGGCGTGGGCGTGCTGCTCATGCTGTCGGGCATGCGCAGCCGCACCGTTTTGCGCCGCACCCTTATCACCGCCGCGGGGACCGCGTTGATCGGACGCGCGGCCAGCGGAACCGGCGGCGTTGCCCGCGTCGCCCGGATCGTCAAACGCCTGGGCTGATCACGCGCAGGAGACCGTCATGGCAGCAAGAACCATATGGAAAGGGGCGATTTCCTTCGGGCTGGTCCACATTCCGGTCGGCCTGCACACGGCCACGACCGAGTCCGGCGTCGACTTCGACTGGCTGGACAAGCGTTCGATGGACCCGGTTGGCTACAAGCGCATCAACAAGCGCACTGGCAAGGAAATCGACAAGGAAAACATCGTCAAGGGCGTGGCGTACGAGGACGGAAAATACGTCATCGTGTCGCCCGAGGAGATATCCGAGGCCTATCCCCGGACGACTCAGACCATCGAGATCCAGCAGTTCGTGGACGCCGGGGGCGTGCCGTTCGTCTATCTGGAGCGCCCTTACTACGTTGCGCCCATCAACAAGGGGCACAAGGTGTATGCCTTGCTGCGCGACACGCTGGCCAAGACCGGAAAGATCGGCATTGCCAAAGTCGTGATCCAGACCAAGCAGCACCTGGCCGCGCTGATCCCGTCGGGCGACGCGCTGGTCCTGAACCTGATGCGCTGGGGCGACGAGGTCAAGTCGTTGGAAGGGCTGGATCTGCCCAAAGCTGGCGCCAAGAACATGACGCCCAACGCCAGCGAGATGAAGATGGCGAAGATGCTGGTCGACGACATGTCCGGCGAATGGGATCCCGAACAGTACAAGGACGAATTCAAGGCCGCCGTGATGGAGCTGGTGGAGCAGAAGGCGAACGCTGGCGAGACCGAGACGGTCATCGAGCCGCAGGAAGCGTCGCCCGCGTATGCGGACAACGTCATTGACCTGACCGAACTGCTGCAACGCAGCCTGAAGGGGGGCAAGGGCGCGTCTAAGGCGTCGTCCGCATCTGCGAAGGCTGGGAACTCCGAGGAAAGCGACGAGAAAAAGGCAGGCAAGGCGCCGGCCAGGAAGACGGCGGCCAAGTCAGCCAAGCGCGCGACCAAGACGGCCAGCAAGGCCACGGCTAAAACCGCCAGCAAGACGGCGACCAAGGCGACCAGCAAAACGGCGAACAAAGCGCGCAAGGCGGCCTGAGCATGGCTGACACCCTGAAGAAGTACCGCGAAAAGCGCAACTTCAAGGTCACGTCGGAGCCCGCCGAGGGCGGCGAGGCCAATGATGACGCGCGCGCCTTCGTCATCCAGAAGCACTGGGCCAGCCGGCTGCACTACGACTTCCGCCTGGAACTGGACGGGGCCATGAAGAGTTGGGCGGTGCCCAAGGGCCCTTGCTACGATCCGGCCGTCAAGCGCATGGCAGTCCAGGTCGAGGACCACCCGATTGCCTATAACCAGTTCGAGGGGCAGATCCCGGAGGGCCAGTACGGCGCGGGCAAGGTCATCATCTGGGACGAAGGCAAGTGGATGCCGGTGGGAGATCCGCGAAAAGGCTACCGGGATGGCCATCTGAAATTCGACTTGCAGGGCGTCAAGATGCAGGGCCGTTGGGCGCTGATCCGTCTGAAGGGCAAGGAGTCCGAAAAGCAGCCGCCCTGGCTGCTCATCAAGGACCGCGACGAATTCTCACGGCCAGAGCGGGAATTCAGCGTGGTGGACGAAATGCCGGACAGCGTGGTGCCGCTGCGCAAAGCGGGGAAGAGCGCGGGGGCGAAAGCCAAGGCCACGTCCAGATCCAAGGCCCGGGCGGGTGCGGCTGAAGATGGCCAACTCGATAAGGTGGCCGAAACCCCGAACAAAACCCCGCCTCAACACGCTGCCAACGCCCAGCCCGCCTTGCCCGGCGTGGCCGCCGACTTGCCCGCGCAGCTCAAACCCCAGCTTGCGACGCTGGTGGATGGCGTGCCGCAGCACGCGCCGGATTGGCTGTACGAAATGAAATTCGACGGCTACCGGCTCGTCGCCCGGATCGAAGGCGAGGACGTCCGCCTATTCACCCGCAACGGCCACGACTGGAGCTCCAAGCTGCCGCATCTGATCGAGGCCTTGCGCGCGCTACCCGCCAAATGGGCGTGGGTCGACGGGGAAATCGTGATGCTGGACCGCGAAGGCATTCCGAACTTCCAGTCGCTGCAGAACGCCTTCGACAACGATCGGACCCAGGACATCGTGTTCTACGCCTTCGACCTGCCCTTCATCGGGCAGCGGGACTTGCGCCAGGAGCCGCTGGGCGTGCGCCGGGCGCTGTTGCAGCAGCTGATGGATACGGCCGAAGACGATCATCTGCGATTCAGCGAAGCCTTCGAGGCCGCGCCGTCGGATCTGGTGGCAACCGCCTGCCGGATGGGGCTGGAGGGCATCATGGCCAAGCGCCTGTCCTCGCCTTATGTGTCCCGCCGCAGCGACACCTGGGTCAAGGTCAAGTGCGCCCGGCGCCAGGAGTTTGCCATCGTCGGGTATACGGCGCCCAAGGGCACCCGCGCGGGGCTGGGCGCGCTGCTGCTGGCGGTCCATGAGCAGGATGGCAGCCTGCGCTATGCCGGCAAGGTCGGCACGGGATTCGACGACGCCAGTCTCGTGTCCCTGCAGAAGCGCCTGGCAGCCATCGAGACGGACAAGAAGCCCGTCACGAATGCGCCCGCTGGCGGTGGCGTGCGCTGGGTCAAGCCGGAATTGATCGCCGAAGTGTCGTTCGGCGAATGGACGAGCGGCGGACACATCCGTCATTCCGTGTTCCGGGGCCTGCGGCAGGATAAGCCGGTGAAGGCGATTTCCAGGGAGAAGACGGTGCCAGTCAAGGACATCGACAGTGCAGCTCCCGCCACCAAGACCAGTCGTACCAAGGGCGGCAAGCTCACCAATCCGGACCGGGTCATCGACCCGTCCACCAAGCTCACCAAACTAGACCTTGCGCGCTACTACGGGCTGATCGCACCGCTGATGCTGGACCATTTGAAGGGGCGGCCCGTGTCATTTCTGCGCGCGCCCGCCGGCATCCAGGGCGAGTTCTTCTTCCAGAAGCACCTGGAAGCCGCCATGCCCGGCGTGAAACCCTTGCCCGCCAAGCTCGATCCGGATCATCCACCGCTGCTTGAAGTCCCAACGGCAGAGGCTATCTTGTCTGCCGTCCAGATGAACGTGGTCGAGTTCCACACCTGGAACGCCGTCAAAACCTCCATCGGCAAGCCCGATCGCATGATGCTCGACCTGGACCCGGGCGAGGGCGTCCAATGGCCGGCGATGCAACAGGCCGCCAACCTCGTTCGCGTGCTGCTGCAGGAGATCGGCCTGCAAGCCTGGCTGAAGACCAGCGGCGGCAAGGGGCTGCACGTGGTCGTGCCGCTGCGCAAGCAGTACGACTGGGACACGGTAAAGCGGTTTTCCCAGGCGATCGTGCAGCACCTGGCTCGGACGCTGCCGCAACTGTTCGTGGCCAAGAGCGGCCCGAAGAACCGCGTCGGCAAGATCTTCGCCGACTACCTGCGCAACGGTTTCGGCGCGACAACGGTCTGCGCGTGGTCTGCCCGGGCGCGGCCGGGCCTGGGCATTTCGGTCCCGGTCACGTGGGACGAGCTGGACAAGCTCACCAGCGGAGCGCACTGGACGATCCAGAATGTGCATTCCCGGCTGGACGCGGGTAACACGCCCTGGGACGACTACACGCCGCAATCGCTGACGGCCGCCATGTCGGCGATGGAGTTCAAGCCATGATGAGTACGCATGCGCAGCTGCGCAGCCCGCCGTCGGGAATTGCAAATCGTTGCACCCGGCCCCCGGGGCGTTGGCACAATGCTCGGAGCAGGATTTCCCTTGTGCAGCATGGATCTCCGAAGGAGGCTCCTTATGCCACCCCGCGTCGCCGCCTCAAGCGTCAAGGATCATCCGGATGGGTATGGAATCGTCAGCCGCGTCCTGCATTGGCTCATGGCCGCGCTGCTGGCGTGGCAGTTCACCAGTGCAGCGTCGCGGCAATTCCTGCCGGACACCCCGATCGAGGATTTCTTCTGGGCCTCGCATACGTCGCTGGGCCTATTGCTGCTGATCCTGGTCCTAGTGCGTGGCGCGTGGGCCATTGCCAACTGGGGAAAGCGCCCCGACAGCGGTTTGCTGGCGGGCATCGGGCATCTTGTCCTGTACCTGCTGATGATCGCCATTCCCACGCTGGCGCTATTGCGGGCCTATGGGCGGGGCAGGGGATATTCCGCCTTCGGCATCCAGATTTTCAGCCCCCGCGATCAAGAGATCGAAGATCTGGTCGAACTTGGCAACGCCTGGCATGGAGTGCTGGGCTGGACACTGCTGGCGCTGGCCGTGGGTCATATCACGATGGCCTTCCTGCACCGCAGGGCGGACGGTCGGCGCGTATTGACCCACATGACCAAGGGCTGACGGCCGGCGGGGCGCCTGTCACGGGAGGGAACCATGCAGCGCGATGAGCTTTTGGCACTGATGATCTCGGTTTCCGCACCCGCTCCCCGGCTGGACGAGTGGGATCGCGTGCTTTCCATCTATGCGGGATACCTGGAAGGCGTCGCGCCCAAGCTGTCCGAAAAGGAATTGGGCAACTTCATCGGCGCGGGCGCCATGTTCTACCGCACGCTGTGCCAGGCGGATTCCTATCGGCAGGAATCCGTTTGGGGGCGCCGCAAGAAGGAGGGTTAGTCACCGGATGCAAACGTTTACGTGGGCATGGGGCTTGCTGTCCTGCCGGCACGAAACCATTGATTCGTGCCAGGAAATGGCCAGCGAGAAGGACAGAACGACATGCCGGAAACCCCGCAGCCCGCCATCTGGGCAATCGGCGACTTGCATGGCTGCTGCCAGTCGCTGGACGCCTTGCTGGCCAGCCCGGAGATCGCGGGCGACCCGACCTGCAGATTCTGGTTCGTTGGCGACCTCGTCAATCGGGGGCCCTCAAACGCGGAGACGCTGCGCCGGGTCATGTCCCTGGGCGACCGCGCCACGGTGGTGCTGGGCAACCACGATCTGCGCGCCCTGGGTGTCGCCGCGGGATGTCTCCGGCCTGACGCCCGCGACACACTCGGCGATTTATTCGATGCGCCGGATGCTGATCTGCTGCTGGATTGGCTACGCGCCCAGCCCCTGATCCATGTGCAGGACCATCACGTCCTGGTGCATGCGGGCCTGTATCCCGGATGGGACGTGCTTCAAGCCATGGCACACGCCGGGGAGGTCGAGGCCATGCTTCGGGACAGCGATTGGCGCCGCCACCTGCGAACACTCTCGGGCGCCGCGCCGCTTGCCTGGAGCGCCAAGCTGGACACGCAGCAGCGCCTGCGCTTCATCGTCAGTGCGTTCACGCGCATGCGGCTGTGCACCCGCAACGCGGCGTTGGCGCCCGGCGCCAAGTCCACGCCAGGGCGCTGGCCCCGCGAAACCCTGCCTTGGTACGACCTGCCGCAGCGGGCAGGCGCCGACAAGACCATCGTGTTCGGCCACTGGGCGACGCTGGGCCTGCTGGTGCGTACGGACGCGGTGTGCTTGGACACGGGCTGCGTGACAGGCGGTCCGCTGACCGCCTATCGGCTGTCCGACCGCAAGCTGGTACAGGTGACGCGCGAGGCGCTCGCCCAGGTTGCCTGACCGGGGCCGGTCATGCGAACAAACGGTACGCCACGCCCAGGCTGAACAGCAGGGCGGTGCCGATGGCGTAGAAAGCCAGCGACAGCCAGGCGCTCAGGGGCACTCGTACCGCTGCGTCGGTCTCGGCGGAGCGGCGGGCGGATTGCGGGTCAGACAGGATCTCTTCGTTGGCGGCTTTGGGGCCGAGGCGCTGGCTGGCCACGGTGTCCGCGCTGCGGGCAACCGGCGGGATGCCCAGGGAGATGAGAGGGGTGCCGGCGGGAGTCGGCGTCAGAACGGGTTCCGGTGAGCTCATGGGAAGCCTCCGCAGTGAGGTTGGGGTGACGAAAGGCGCAAGGCCTACAGCAAGCAGCGTGCCCAACCCTTGCCCGTCAGCCGGACGGTCCGCGCATGGCCCACTTCCCGTCTCCTGCCCAAACACTTACGATACGGCAGGCGCCGGGCGTTTCTCGCCGCGCTTGCCCGAATCGACTGACACGTGACGGCCGCATTTCATCCACGGAGCATTCATGAACGGTTACCCAGACACTCTTCTCCTGATCGACAACGAATGGCGCGAGGCCCGCGGCGGCGCGCGCATCGACGTCGTGAACCCCGCCACCGGCCAGAAGATCGGCCAAGTGGCTAGTGCCTCCCGCGAGGACCTGGACGCCGCGCTGGCGGCAGCGCAGCGCGGCTTCGAGACGTGGCGCGACACCTCCGCCCACGAGCGTTGCGCGGTCATGCGCAAGGCTGCCGTCCTGCTGCGCGAGCGCGCGGACGACGTGGCGCGCCTGCTGACGCAGGAGCAGGGCAAGCCGTTCGCCGAAGCGCGCGGCGAAGTGCTGGCCGGTGCGGACATCATCGACTGGTTTGCCAACGAGGCGCTGCGCGTCTACGGCCGCATCGTCCCGTCGCGCAACCCCGCGGCCCAGCAATTGGTCATCAAGGAACCGGTCGGCCCCGTCGCCGCGTTCACGCCGTGGAACTTCCCGGTCAACCAGATCGTGCGCAAACTGGGCGCGGCACTGGCCACGGGCTGCTCCTTCCTGGTGAAGGCGCCGGAAGAAACCCCGGCCTCGCCGGCCGCGCTGCTCAACTGCTTTGTCGACGCCGGCATCCCAAAGGGCGTGCTGGGCCTGGTGTTCGGCTCGCCGGCCGAGATTTCCAGCTACCTGATTCCGCACCCGATCATCCGCAAGGTCACCTTCACGGGTTCCACGCCGGTCGGCAAGGAACTGGCAGCCCTGGCCGGCCGCCACATGAAGCGCGTCACGATGGAACTGGGCGGTCACGCGCCGGTGATCGTGGCTGAAGACGCGGACGTCGAACTGGCCGTCAAGGCCGCGGGCGGCGCAAAGTTCCGCAACGCCGGTCAGGTCTGCATCTCGCCGACCCGATTCCTGGTGCACAAGAACGTCAAGGCCGCCTTCGAGCAGGCCTTCGTGGCCCATGCCGAAAAGCTGAAGCTGGGCGATGGCCTGGCCGAAGGCACGACGCTCGGCCCGCTGGCCAACGACCGCCGCCTGGCTGCCATGGACAAGATCGTCAAGAACGCGGCCGAGAAGGGCGCGCGCCTGGCCACCGGTGGTCAGCGCGTGGGCAGCGCGGGTAATTTCTTTGCCCCGACCATCCTGACCGACGTACCGCTCGAGGCCGATATTTTCAACGAAGAGCCGTTTGGTCCCATCGCGGCGATCCGCAGCTTCGAAAACCTTGACGAAGCCATCCGCGAAGCCAACCGTCTGCCGTTCGGCCTGGCCGCTTATGGCTTCACCCGCTCGATCAAGACGGTGCACGAGCTGTCGCGCCGCCTTGAAGTGGGCATGCTCTGGGTCAATCAGCCCGCGACGCCTTCGGCTGAACTGCCGTTCGGCGGCGTGAAGGATTCCGGCTACGGTTCCGAGGGCGGTCCCGAGGCGCTCGAGGCGTACCTGGTCACCAAGGCCGTGTCGGTCGTGGGCGTCTAAGCCCGCGTCAGACTCCGCCTGACTAGAAACAGGCCGTATCCGAGAAACCTCGGATACGGCCTTTTCGTTTGTCGCCGTGGGTTCGGGTTTGGATTGGGATTTATTGCTGGCGCCCATCCTTTGGGTGTCTCTCGTCTGGGCGATAGGCGCAATCGTCCGCATGCGGAAGAATCGGCGCTGCACACTCCGGCGCGCTGCTGTTTCCCTGCTTTTGCTTGTTTCGCCGTTCTCCATTTGACAGGGTCGCTTACGCACCGTTGCCGGTCGCTCCCGCCGCCCGCAGGTAAGGTCTCCCTGACCATGTCGCCCCGGAGATAGACGTTTCGATGTTTTCCATGCCGCCCCTCAAGACCCTTGCCCGGCACAAGTCCCACACCGGCCCGGCCATGAATTGGCTCAAGGAACGCAAGCAGTTCGTCAAGGCGCTGCTGTCCAACCCGGCGGCGGTCGGCGCGGTGGCGCCTTCCAGCGCGGCGCTGGCCGCTGCCATCACGGAATCTATCCAGCCGCGGGCCGGCAAGGTCCTCGAGCTGGGCTGCGGAACGGGCGTGTTCACCCGTGAAATGCTGCGCAAAGGCATTGCGCCGTCCAGCCTGGTCTTGGTGGAACAGGATTCTGAAATGAGTTCCAGCTTGCGCAGCCAGTTTCCTGAGGCGGCTGTCCTGCAGGTGCCGGCGCAGGATCTGTCCCGGGACAACCATCCGGAGCTGCATGGGATCAGCGCGGCCATTTGCGGGCTGCCGCTACGGAACATGAGCGGCGCGCATCACCATAAGTTGCTGACCGCCGTGTTTGAGGCGATGTCGCCGGGCGGCTCCATGCACTTTTTCACCTATGGCGTGAAATGCCCGATCTCGCCGGGAGTGCTTGACGCGTGTGGACTTTACGCCCGGCGGGTGCGGTTTGTGCCGATGAACCTGCCACCGGCCTCTGTGTATAGCCTTAGCCGGACGCGCTGAAGGCGGGACGGGCGCGCAGCGATACAGGATCGGCTCGCGCGCCCGAGGGTGCGCCTTTTGGGGGGCTGGCTATGCCAGGAACGTCAGCATGCCGTTGCTCAGGTCGTACATCGAGCCGACGATCTTGATCTTGCCTTCCTTTTCCAGCCCGGCAAGGATCGGGCTGTTCTTGCGTATGGCCTCGACGGTGTGCAGCACATTCGTCCGCGCCACGGCGTCCACGAACTGGCCATTTTTGCCGCTTCTGTCCCCCGTGTACTTCGTGGCCTCGACCGCCGGCTTGATGACGTCCAGCAGGCCGGTCAGATGGCCGAGCTGGACGTTGTCGATCGCGCCGGCCACTGCGCCGCAGGCAGTGTGCCCCATCACCAGAATCACCTTGGCGCCCGCCGCCGCGCAGGCGAACTCCATGCTGCCCAGCAGGTCGTTGTTGGAGATGTTGCCGGCGATCCGTCCGTTGAAGGTATCGCCGATGCCCGTGTCCAGGATGATCTCCGCGGGTGCGCGCGAATCGATGCAGCTCAGGATCACCGCCGCCGGGAACTGACCGAGCGCGCTGGAACGCTTCTGCGCAAGATAGTCGTGCTTCTGCGGCTTGCCCGCTCGAAAGCGCGCGTTGCCCCGTTTCATCATGTCAATCACCTGGTCCGGCGTCATTGCGTCGCGCTGGGCCTGCGTCAGCGATGCGGCCTGCGCATCGCTGGGTGCAAACGCCACGCCGGCCATCGCTGCCGCGCCCGCGCCAATACCGGCCTTCAACCAGCCACGCCGTCCCAGGTCCAGAGGGTGCCCAGCCATGCAACAATTCTTGATCGCTTCCATGAGGTGTCCCCTATAAGCAGCCCACAACGATAGACCGCGGGACGCGGCTATTCGAGGATGGGCCGGCCACACATGCCGTTTTTGCGGCGAGAGACATTCTGTTCCTGTTTGCGGCGGTGAACAATGGTCTCTCGCACGGCCCTATTTTTCTTGTTTTCGCGCCCGATGAGTGGCATAGTTTTTCGCACGACGGGCCCCAAGGCGGCTTCGGGGCGGTTCGACAACGAATACGAAAGGTGCCCCATGCGATACCTGTACATCGTATTGATCGTGTTGCTCACGGCGATGGTTCTGTCGTTCAAGATCCAGAACTTCGAATCCGTCACCCTGACGCTCTGGACCTCCACCTTTACTTTGCCGGCGTCGGTTCTCGTCATCGGCGTCTACATCCTGGGCATGTTGACAGGCGGCTTTCTGCTCAGCCTGCTGCGTTCTGCCTTCCGTGGGGCCACCGGCCGTCCCGCCGGTCCCACCTCCTGACGATTCCCCAAGCGCCACCCGGTTAGCCGCCGTGCGTCCGCCGTCTGGGCGCGAACGCGTACTTAGGAGCAATCCCGATGAAAAGGTTATTCCTTGTCTTGTCCACGTGCGTGCTGGCCGGCTGCGCCGGCACGGTCGCGACGAAGAACGATCTGGCCAAGTACGGCACGCCACCCAGTGACGACGACCTCTACCAGTACATGTCGACGCTACGCGATTCCATGCCGCCCACCCGGTACGTCAGCTATCGCGACAAGGGATATGCCGAATCCGTGAAGAAGACCACGGTCGTGGGTGAGGACGGCAAACCCGTGTCCGCCTGGCAGTATGACTTTGAAGTTGCCGGCTACGACCAGGCTGGTCCCGACCAGCCGCAATGGACCGCGCGGCGCGTCGTGTTCTTCAATGGCCGCGCGATAGGCGGCTTCGATGCAAATGGGAAGTTCATGCGCACCAGCGCCCAGCCGCCCGGCGTGGCTGCGCCCGCGCCCGCAGCCACGCCGGCGCAGCCGCGCTAGGCCCGGCATTTCCCATTTCGCCGTTCCGGAGAACCCATCATGCACAAGCCTCAGCAGGCCACCCCGCGTAGCCCCCTGACCCTCATCGCCGCAGGCGGCGTCCTTGGCCTGGCAGCCATCCTTGCCGGTTGCGCCAACCCATCCGCGTCTTCGCGTGTCTACACCTTCGACCAGGCGCAGCGCGCCCAGACCGTCACCCTCGGCTATGTGATCGGCGTGAGGCCCGTCACCATCCAGGCTAGCCAGACCTCGGGCCTGGGCGTCATCGCCGGCGGCGCGCTGGGCGCCGTCACGGGCAGCGCCGTGGGCGGCGGCTCGGGGCGCCGCATCACTACCGTCGGCGGCGCGGTCGGCGGCGCCATGGCCGGCAACGCCATTGAAAACGCCAGTGCACGCCGGGCAGGCTTGGAGATCACCGTGCGGCTGGACTCGGGCGACGTGCGCGTCATCACCCAGGAAGCGGACGTACCGATTTCGACCGGCCAGCGCGTCCAGATCGTGACGCAGGGCGGCGTCAGCCGCGTGGGCGGGATTTGACGCGGCGGTAATGGCATCTGGGCAGGTCTCGGCCGGATGCGGTGATTAGGGCGGCTATTCTCCGCAGATTTTGCGGAGAATAGCCCGCCTTAAGATTCACTTCATCCTGTCGCGTATAGTCGGCGCATGCGTATCCTACTGGCCGAAGACGATGTTTCCCTGGGCGAGTCGATCGAGTCCTGGCTGGAGCTCGACGGCTACGTCGTCGACCGCGTGACGCGGGGCGATCTTGCCGAGACCGCGCTTGCCACGCACGACTACCACTGCGTGCTGATCGACCGCGGGCTGCCCGGCATGACGGGCGACGACCTGCTGCGGCGGCTGCGGTCGCGGCGCAACAACGTGCCGGCCATCATGATCACCGCCCGCGACGCGGTGCCCGATCGCATCGAAGGCCTGGACCTGGGCGCGGACGACTATCTCGTCAAGCCGTTCGACCTGGAGGAACTGTCGGCGCGTATCCGCGCCGCCTTGCGCCGCCGCGACGGCAACGCCGCGCCAGCGCTGGAACATGGCGGCGTCTCGCTCGACGTCGCCGCCAAGCAGGTCCGTTACCAAGGTGCGCAGGTGGAGCTGACGGCGCGTGAGTTCGCCATCCTGCACGCGCTCATCCGCCATCCGGGCCACATCGTGTCCCGCGCGCAACTCGAAGAAGCCCTGTACGGCTGGGGCGACGAGGTCGAAAGCAACACGATCGAAGTGCACATCTACAACTTGCGGCGCAAGCTGGCGGCGGATCTCATCAAGACGGTGCGGCGCCAGGGCTATCGTCTGGCGGACTGACATGCGCTGGCGCAAGACGACATCCAAGACTCCCTCCAAGACCCCGTCCAACGCCCCGCGCGGCTATTCCCTGCGGCGGCGTCT